>DASVRY010000160.1:0-7042 GCA_036388395.1 Chthoniobacteraceae bacterium | reverse complement strand
CGCCGGTGGTGTCGGCGTAGCGGGCGGTATCCAGCCAGAAGCGGCCCCAACGCTCGCCATAGTGCGGGGAGGCGAGCAGACGATCCACAACTCTGGCGAAACCTTGCAGCGACGGATCCTTCCTGAATTCCAGAACTTCCTGCGGCGTCGGCGGGAGCCCGATCAAAGCGTAGGTCGCGCGGCGGAGCAGCGTTTCCGGGTCGGCTGAAGGCGAGGGTACCATGCCTTTCTCCTCGATTTTCTGCATGATGAAGGCGTCCACAGGAGTGGTGCACCAGGCCCGGTTCTTCACAACCGGGACGGCGGGCTTCTTCACCGGCTGATAGGCCCAATGTGCACGCGCTTTTTGCGTGAGTCCGCTCAGTTTCCCATTCGCCTTGGCTTCTTTGCGGGGATCAGGCGCTCCCATTTTCACCCATGCGGTCAGATCGGCGATCTGCTGGGCATTGAGCTTTTCGCCCTTGGGCGGCATCTGCAGGTCCTTGTCTTCGTAACTGATCGCCTTGATGAGCAGGCTGCGGGAAGGGTCGCCGGGATGGATCGCCGGCCCGGTCTCACCGCCCTTGAGTAGCGCGTCCCTGGTATCCAATGTCAGCTCGCCCTTTGATTTTCCCTCTTCGACGCTGTGGCACTTGTAGCAGTTCTCCGCGAGGATTGGGCGGACCTTGTTTTCGAAAAAATCGAGCTGCTCCTTGGTCGGCTCGGCGGTTGCTGCACCGAAGACCGACGGGGTCACGGCCACTGCGAGCGCCGCGGCGGCGAAATGCAAAACTGGATTGCGCATGGGGGGAAAGCTCCGTGGCTAAGCGATGATCTCTTTGATGACCTTGCCGTAGTTATCGGTGAGGCGGAAATCGCGACCGTTGTAGCGGTAGGTCAGCTTCTCGTGATCAAAGCCGAGCAGCCCCAGAATGGTCGCGTGCAGATCGTGGACGTGGACCTTGTTTTCCGCGGCACGCGCCCCGAATTCATCCGTCGCGCCGTAGACGGTGCCGCCTTTGACGCCGCCGCCGGCCATCCAGGCGCAGAAGCCGCGGCCATTATGATCGCGGCCGGGGAAATCGTTGCCGTTGCGATCTTTCACAATCGTCCGGCCAAACTCCCCGCCCCAGATGACCAACGTGCTGTCGAGCATGCCGCGCTGCTTCAGATCCTTGAGTAAAGCCGCCGCAGGGCCGTCGATCTCGTTCGCCTGGCGGGAAAGATTTTCGTCGAGCTTATTGTGGTGATCCCAGCCACCGGCATTCACCTGGATGAAGCGGACGCCGCGCTCCACGAGCCGCCTTGCAACGAGCAGGCGCGCGCCCATCTCGCCTTTGCCATACATCTCCTTCACCTCTTCGGGCTCCTTGGAGATGTCGAAGGCGTCGGTCGCTTCGGTCTGCATCTTGAAGGCCATTTCAAAAGCCTCGATGCGTGCCTCGAGCTGCTGATCCTTTTGCAGCGCCTGGGAGTGCATCTTGTTCAACTGATGCACGAGATCGAGCTGCCGCCGCTGGCGCTCCATCGGGGTGAACTGATTTTTAATGTTCAGCAGCACTTCATCGAGCTTCATGTTCCTCGAGAAGTTCACGTTCACGCCTTGATAGAAGCCGGGCAGGAACGACGCCTGCCGCCATTCGGGCTTGCCGCTGAGCGTCACAAAGCCGGGCATATTCTGATTCTCCGAGCCCAGGCCATAGACCACCCATGAACCAAGGCTCGGCTTCGGGAGCTGGAGCGAGCCCGTATTCATGAACCGCTGCGCCACATCGTGCGCCGGGATATCCGTCCACATCGAGCGGATGACCGTCATGTCGTCGACCATTGCGCCGAGCTTCGGGAAGACTTCGCTCACCTCGATGCCCGACTTGCCCATCTTGTTGAATTTGAAGGGCGACGCGTAGGCGAGGCCGTCGTGGCCGGGGATCGTCTTGTCGGCGTATTGCTGAAGGATCGGCTTTGGATCCCACGTATCGACGTGCGAAGGACCGCCCTCGGCGAAAATATGAATCACTGCCTTGGCCTTTGCGGGGAAATGCGCGGCCTTCGGCGCGAGCGGCGAGAGCATCTTGCCAGCCGAGGCCGGTGCAGCCTGCATGTCGAAAGCGTCGAGCCCGAAGATCGAGGCGAGGCTGAGCGCGCCGAAGCCCATGCCCGTCCGGGTCAGGAACTCGCGCCGGGTGAAGATCACGTCATCGGGAGCCGCCGTATGTTCGCGGTGGTACTTGTCGGAGCGATTGCAGGAGTCAGAGTTCATGTGGAGGGTGGGGGGCGATACTTGTTATGCCACGGAGCAGAAACCGGCGCAAACCAGGGAAGTTTCTCAAGTTCCATGCTTTGGTGAGCGGTTGGGCCGGCCGACGCGTCGAGAACGGTGGTTCTGACTGCGACGAAGGTGACATCATGCGCGGACTGCTTACGATCCGCTCGTCTCGCCGGATATGCTGCCTTCGCTTCTCACGACGCTTTTCTTTTCGCTCTCGATCATCTTCGCCGCTCGATCGGCGAAGGTGCTCGGAGCATCGACGGCGAATCTCGCGCGGATCACAGTGGCGACGGTCTTGCTCGGGCTGTGGGGACACACCTTTGGCCAGGGGCTGAACGGCGCTGGTCTGCCTTGGTTCTTCCTCAGCGGGGTCGTTGGCTTCGGGCTCGGCGATATGGCGCTTTTTGGCGCGCTTCCGCGCATCGGACCTCGTCTCGCGATTCTCCTCACGCAATGCCTCGCCGCACCGCTCGCGGCCGCCATCGAGTGGACCTGGCTCGGTACGACCTTGCGAACGGTCGACGTGATTTGCGCAGCGGTGATTCTCCTCGGCGTCGCCATTGCCCTCGCTCCGGATCGGAGCTTGGCAGTGCCTCGTGGAGTGTTCTGGGCGGGGGTGTTGTTTGGTATCGGCTCAGCACTAGGGCAGGCTTCGGGCGCTGTTCTCAGTCGCAAAGCAGATGAAGTCGGCACTTTGGCCGGCCTGGCGGTGGATGGCGGAACTGCGGCATATCAGCGCGCGCTCGGCGGCATCGTGATCACTGCGATCGCCTATCTGCTTACGCAAAAGCTCCGGCCTACCGAGAAAGCACTCGAACCGGAGCGCTGGCGCCGCGGCTGGAGACTCGTGGCGGGGAATGCACTCCTCGGTCCAACAATCGGGGTGAGCTGCTATCAATGGGCGCTGCTGACTACGCCGAGCGGTCTTGTCCTCCCAATTGTCGCCACGTCCCCTCTCGCAACGATGCTCTTCGTCTGGGCGCTTGAATCGGAGCGACCCACGCGGCGGGCGATCTTTGGCGGCGTTATTGCCGTAGCGGGTGCAGCCGCGCTGAAGGTCGCGCAGTTATCCGGCACCTAAAGAGGCGTGGCCCAAGACCTGCAGCGTCGTTTCACGTCCGGGATCAGGTGCAAGCCCGATCTCATGCGGCACCACATACATGAAGCGACCGTTCCGCATTTTTCTTCGCATCGCTGGCTGGGGGGCGTTCATTTTCCTCGTCCTCTTCATCGGGGTGGCCATCACCGGCATGATCGTCCACTCGAAGTACGATGCGCGCGCGGCGCAATTCGACCTCGAGAAGCTCCCCCGCTTTTCCCAACGATCCACGGTGCTGGACGTAAATGGCGAGCTCTACAGCCATCTAAATGGCGAAAACCGGTTCGTCGTCTCACTCCCGCGCGTCTCGAAGTACTTCATCGACGCGCTCCTCGCTCGTGAGGACTCCCGGTTTTGGGAGCACACCGGTGTCGACTTCAAGGGCGTAGTCCGCGCCGCGTGGACGAACTTCCGGACCGGAGACGTGAAGCAAGGCGCGAGCACGATCACTCAGCAGCTTGCTCGGAACAGCTTCGATCTCACGGGACGAACGATGGATCGAAAGGCGTTGGAAGCAGTGCTCGCACGGCGCATCGAGAAGCGCTTCTCCAAGGAAGAGGTGCTCGAGTACTATGTAAACCGCATCTACTTCGGCTCCGGCTTCTACGGCGTCGAGGCCGCCGCTCGCGGCTACTTTGGCAAACCCGCCGCAGAGCTGACCCTCGGCGAAGGCGCGCTGCTCGCCGGGCTGATCCGCAGCCCCAACCGTTTCTCGCCGATCCGCGACCTCACCGGATCGCTGAATGAACGCGACACGGTGCTCGAGCGCATGCTCGAGCTCAAGATGATCACCGCCGAAGAAGCAAAGGCGGCAGAGGCAGGACGGATCACGGTAACTACGCAGCGCGCGATGCGGTTTGCTGAAGACCAGGTCGTCGATGCTGTTACCAGGGAGCTGGAATGGCATATTTCCCCGGACGTGATTAACTTTGGCGGTCTCCGTATCTATACGACAATCGACCCGCAGCTTCAAAAGCTGGCCGAGTCTGCGGCGGATCGGCAGCTCACGCAGATCGAGCAGACGAAAGGCTACGAGCACCCGAAGAAGGCTGATTTCGCGCCGGAAGAAAACGCCGAAGGGGATGAGGAGAAACCAACGGCTTACCTGCAAGCCGCCCTCGTCGCCATCGATAACCGCACGGGGGCTATCCGCGCCATCGTCGGCAGCCGCGACTATTCGCAGAGTAAGTATAACCGGGCGTTGCTCTCAAAGCGTCAGATCGGCTCCACCTTCAAGCCATTCGTCTATGCTGCGGCCTATCAGCGAGGAATGCTCCCAGGGACTAACGTGGACGACTCGAAGATTGCCGCTGGTGAGCTCAGGAACGCGGGCAAAGTCCGCGGCAAGGAATGGTCGCCAGAAAACTCCGATGGCGAATATTCAGGTCTGCAGCCGGCCTCGTTTGGGCTGCTGAAGTCGCGCAATACAATGACAGTGCGAATCGGCGAATTCGTCGGCCTTCCAGATGTCCGTGCCGTCGCTACGAGAGCAGGGATCGGTGAGCGGATGCCCGATTATCCAGTGGCTTTCCTCGGCGCCTTTGAAAGCACAGTAAAAGATATAACCGCCGCCTATAGCATCTTCCCGAATCACGGGATCCTCCGGCCGCCATATCTCATCGCGCGAGTCGAAGACGATGCTGGACACGTCATCTACCAGGCGGAGCAGAAGGAGAAGCGCGTCGTGAATCCGGATGCCGCCTGGATGGTGTCGGATACATTACAACAGGTAATGAAGACAGGCACCGCGGCCAAAGCGGCCAGCATGGGCTGGACGAAGCCTGGCGCGGGGAAAACTGGCACGACTAACGATTTCTTCGATGCGTGGTTTGTGGGTTATTCATCGACCCTGACCTGCGGGGTGTGGGTCGGCATGGATAAGCCGCAAACCATCATGTCAAAGGGCTATGGAAGTGCGCTCGCCCTCCCCGTGTGGGTGGATTTCATGCAGAATGTGCCGGAGAAATCCTATCCAGCGGCTCCGTTCGAGCCGCCGCTCGCTCTGGCGAAGCTTCGCCTCTGTTCCGCTTCCGGTGGTAGGGCTACAAGCCAATGCGAGCATCTTCGGAATGCCTATGATGGCACCGTGCCGAGCAACCGAGTTCCCTCGGGAACCTGCCGTGTCCATCCCGAGCCACCACCTCCAGCGGCCATCTACGCTAATCAGCAGGCCTATCCGCCGGTCGCTACGGCTCAAACTTCGGGATCAGTACCCGCGGGATCTTTTCCGCCCGCCTCGTCGGCGTCCTACGGCTCGCGAATGAACGCACCTGCTGTGACGCAGATCCAGCCGAACGGTGCGCAAGGCGGTGGCGCTGTCGCCGCTGCACCGCCACCAGCTCCAGCGCACGTCGAGCGGACCACCGGCGGGCTCCGTATTTATCACGCTACTCCTGAACCTCCGCCTGCGCCGCGGCCAGTGGAGCGTGCGCAGCCGCCTCCGGAACGCGAGCTGGAGCCGCGTCCACGTGCTCGCACCCAGGTTGCCGAGGCCCCGTCCTCCGGGCCATCGGGATCGGTGCCGGTGATGCGGGCGATTCCAGTTCAACCCGCAGATCGCGCCCGGGAACGGGACTCAGTCGCTCCACGTCCGTCGCCTCCAGAGCCTCGAGTGCTCCGCGCCGAGCCAGTGATTCGCGATCAGGAGCCACAACCGCGAATCTTCCGTGGGCGTCCGGTGGAAGAGGAATAGCTCCCGCAGCGCCGGCAGCGGGGCATGTGGTTCGGTCACCAAACCAGCAGGAACTCACGTCAATACAGCTCATCGCTTCGCGCGTTGCGATTTAGTGTTGCACCGGCTGTAGTCGTCGAACCGGCTAACCGGCACCCCTTACAAAACTATGACAAGAATACTACCTGCATTGGCAGCCGCCCTCCTCATTGGTGCGGCTGGCACTCGAACTGCCTCGGCCGAGGTATCCATCGACCTCTTCTATAACTCTCTCGGTGAGCACGGTGATTGGATTGAAGCTGCCGACTATGGGTACGTCTGGCAGCCACGCGACGTCGCCGAGGATTGGCGGCCTTACAATGATGGCAGCTGGGTTTACACAGACGCCGGCTGGACCTGGATGTCCGAGGAACCTTATGGTTGGGCCGTATATCACTACGGTCGTTGGGTCCAGTTGGAGAGCGAGGGTTGGGCTTGGGTGCCGGATACCGAGTGGGGTCCTGCATGGGTCTCCTGGCGCCGCAGCCCGAAACATGTAGGCTGGGCACCGCTTCCTCCTGAAGCACGATTTCAGCGCACTGTCGGAATTCAGTCCTGGGCGGACTCATACTATGACATCGGTCCCGCAAATTATAGCTTTGTCGAAGTGCGGAACTTTGGCGCCCCACGGCTCCGGCAGGTGGTCCTGCCCCCACGTGAAAACGTCACGATCATCACCGAGACGACGAACATCACGAACATCACCTATAACAACACCGTCGTTTATAACGGCGGGCCGGAATACGACGTGATTGTTCGCGAGAGCGCTCAGCCAGTGCGCCGGCTCAGGATCGATTTCCAGACTGATGTGGCTTACGATGGCGGCGTCGTCGAACGGGGTCGTTTTCGCAATCACATTGAGGGCGACACCATTCAGGTCATCGCTCCGCAGATCAACGTGACGAACATCAATGTCGCGCCGCCTCGGGTGAGTCGGAAGATCGAGCGTGTGCAGGTAAACCGCGGTTGGCAGGGATTGGCCGAT
>DASVRY010000159.1:0-19384 GCA_036388395.1 Chthoniobacteraceae bacterium | reverse complement strand
CGCCGGCCGCGCCCTTGAGCTGGTCGCGGGGGTCGTTCGGAAACGCTTTGCCGGTCCGCTCTTTCACCAGCGCTTTGAAGCGCTTCACGAGCTCCTTGTTGTCTTCCGCAGTGAGTTCGCTGTCCTCGATTTCCTTATGGTAACGCTCGTGCTTGAACTCGTGCATCACGGTCTCGAAGGGCTCGTGATCTTCGCCTTCGCGCTTCTGCACGCCGAGCACCACGTCGCAATACATCTGGATGAAACGGCGGTAGCAGTCGTAGGCAAACCGCTCGTTCTTCGTGGCGTTCGCCAGCGCGATTACGGTCTGGTCGTTGAGGCCCAGATTGAGCACCGTGTCCATCATGCCGGGCATCGAATCGCGAGCGCCGGAGCGCACCGCGACGAGCAGCGGCATCGAGTCAGTCGCGCCGAACTTCGTGCCCATGATCCGCTCCATGTTCGCGATGCCTTTCTCCACCTGCGCGTCGAGCTCTGGTGGGTAGGTCTTCTTGTTGGCGTAGAAGTAGGTGCAAACTTCCGTGGTCACCGTGTAGCCCGGAGGCACTGGGAGACCGATGCGGGTCATCTCCGCGAGGTTCGCGCCTTTGCCGCCGAGGAGCGGCTTCATCGAGCCGTCGCCGTCGGCCTTGTTGTCGCCCCAGGTGTAAACGTACTTCACGCCGCGACCGCTGCTCTTCGCAGGGGCGGCTTTAGGGGCGCTCTTCGCGGCGCCGTTCTTTGCGTTCCCGGCATCGGCTTTGCGCGCTGGCGGGAGTTTCACTGCTTTGGATTTGGTTGCCATTAATTGGTTTTGGTTTTGCTAAACTGCGCCGGAGAAAGCTCAGAGCCGGCGCGGGCTCTTTATCTTCGGGGAGAGGGTGGGTTCACGCCGCGGGCGTGGACTGATTGGCAGCGACGACGACAGCATCGACCGCTTCATTGAATTCGTTGAGACCAGTGCTCGGGATGATCACCGTATTGCGCCGTCCGTGCGCCTCCTCGGTGATACGCAGAAACCGTCCGCGTTCATTTTCGCGGAATTCGATGACGAAGTGTTTGCGCTCCACTTGGAGCTCACGGCTGGCGATGACATTGTCCATTAAGGGCCCTCGGGGAGTAGGGTGTTTTTTAGCTGGGAAAAGGGCCGGGAGTTATGTCAGAAGGCGCCCCTAGGGTAAAAGGTTTTCTGCTCTGCAAGGCCGAGCAGCGTCAAACCCGCTCTTCCGAGCCACGCCGGATTGATAACGGAGCAGCGGTCGCGTGAACTCCGGAATCCGCTACACAGAAAATGCGCTTCGGTGGATCACGCGCTTGCAGCAGAAGTCTGGGGAGCGCACTCGTCCCGAGTGCTGGTTTCCGCGTCCCGCGGGAACGAACTTTTCTCCCCATTGCTGTAGTGGGTGCGGTGCTTCAGGGAAGTTTGCGAAGGCGGGACGCCTTCGCCAGCACTCGGGACGAGTGCGCTCCCCAGATCCCGTCGTTACGCGTCAAGCGGACTCCATCTCACCCTAGGTGCGGGAGATCGCCATGGGTCGCTCACGCCTCGGCAGGGTGGTGCCGGGCAGGACAATCTTCCTGCATTCGTCGGCATGGGGAACTTACGACGTTCCTCCGCCGTCGGAAGCAGTCCGGGACTTTCGGCAAGCTATTGCTTGGCGAGCAACGCGAGAGATCCGGTCGCCTGTGAATGGCTACAGCACCGTTACGGAAAAGTTCCCGACGGCATCGAACTTACCAGGAGTGTCGAGGTTCGTAAGCTGTGGGCCGGAGAGGCGATTGTAGCTCTTGATCGCATCAGCCACGAAGCCGAAGTCGCTGTCGCCGCTGCTGGCAACTACGCCTTGCACCTCGATGGTGCCGAAGTTCGCTGCGGCGACTTGGGAATCGACGAACAGCTCGGAAACCCCCGCCAGCCCGGCGACAATGAAGTTCTTGATTGTCCGTGCCGTGGCGAAATCCTCCACGGCATCAGGACGTTCTGAGACGCCGGCAAAGAAGGAACTGGATTGCATACCGCCTACTCGCACCGTGCCGACATTCCCTTGCGTGACGATCGTCGAGCCGGTGACCAGACCTGCGACCGAGAAGGTCGACAAGGTCGCGTTGCGGACGAGATTCACATCCACGCCGAAGTCGCCACGTGCACCATCTCCGCCGGTGATCCTAAGTGACGAGAGCGAGGGCGCGACAATGGATTCGTGAGCGCCGCCGGTATCGAGCCACTCACGAGCCGAAACTTTGCCGAGCGGCATCAGCGACTGTGCATTCAGATCATTGACGGAACCCAATGTTAAATTCGTCTTGGCTGACGCGGCCTTCGAGAAGGCACCGAGCAGCATCGTTCCGCCGCCACTGACGTTGCCAAGGGTAATGCTCTTCACGCCAGACGTCGCAGCGACGAAGCCGGTCACGTCTGCATTGCCGAGCTTGATGCTCTTGGCAACGTCCGCCAGTTCGATGTCATCGAGGGCAAATTTGCCGGTCCCGCTGACGGACGCCTTTACCGTGGAGCGGAGATCCGTGCCTTCAGTTAGAAGATCGACTCGATCACCGTCGACAAACGCGGTGCCTGAGCCCTTGCCCTTCACGCTGAGCTTCACGACGTCGCCATCCGCTTCCACATAGGTCAGCGTCTGGTTCGTGCGCTTGCCAAAACCGTCGATCGAGAATGTGCCGAACTGGTTCGTGAGCGCATGGCCGCTGCCATCGATGGCGTTGTCGTCATCCGTAAAGAGCTGATCGACCGTGGTCCCAGCGCTTGGCGTCACTTTGACGATCAGCCGGTGAGCGCCCACAGATTCGAGGAGCGTTTGGGGCAGCGCGACCTGCGCGGAAACGATCGTGCTCTCGCCGCCTTGAATGGATAGCGCCTGGTTCAACACCTCGCCCACGAGCAGATCGTTGTCGTCCAAGGTGGTGCCGTTCTGGTCACCGGCACCAGCTTTGGAGAGATAGACCTGGAGATTGAAGTTGCCCGTCAAGGTCGACGCGCCGCTGTTGCTCAGCTCGATCTTCGCGGTGCCGCCTTCACCAGGCAGGATGATGCTCTGGAAGCCGTCGCTCTCCACGTTGGCAATGAGGTTCGGCTTCACCGTTACGGAGAACGTGTCCTCCGCCGCCATGCCGTCCTTCGTGGCGCGGATCGTCACCTGGGTGGTGCCGCTCTTGGAAAGGTTATACTGAAGCTGGAGGTCGTTGGCATTGGTGCCGCCGATTGTTGCCGTGAGCAGCTCAGGATTGCTGACGCTGACCACCTCGAAAGTAATCCCCGTGGTGTTCGCGTCCGGCAGGGCGACCACCCGCGCGTCGGTGATCGTGACGAGATTACCGGGCTTCACCTGATTCCCGACCTCGCCCTGCACCGGGAGACTGCCCAACGCCCCGCCGAGGTCCTCGGTCGGCAGCGCAGCGATTGCGTCGACTACATCCATCCCGGAAATCACGCGCCCGAACACGGTGAAGCCGCCGTTCTGGTTGTCCAGATTCGACGCGTTGTTCCCGAGGTTGAAGAAGAACTCGCTGGTCGCGGTGTTCGGCCCGAGGCCGGTCTTGGCCATGGCAATAGTGCCGCGGGTATTCGAACGCGAGGCATCGAATTCGTTGTGCACTTCCAAACCTACGGGGATGTGTTCGTCGAAGTCGCGGGTTTCGAAGCCGCCGCCTTGCAGGACGAAGTTCGAGACGCTCCGATGGAAGAAGGTGTCGTCGTAATCGCCGCGTGTGTTGGCATTCTCCACGTAGCTCAGGAAGTTCTGCACCGTGAGCGGTGCGAGATCGTCGAAGAGTTCCATCCGGATCACGCCCGCCTGGAGCCCTGCCGTTTCTGTATCGGTGTCGAAGTTCGTCATGAACTCCACGATCGAGCGCTGCGGGTTGGAAACCGTCGTGTCAAAAAGATGCGAGAGCTCGACTGTCGCGCCGGTTTTGCCCGCGCCAGCGACGATGTCGGCCAGCGGGTTGATCACGACCATCGCGGGTGCGATACGCGCTTCAAGAGGTTCGATAAAGCAGAGGCCGCACTGAGGGAATTTGGAAGATGGCATAAGAAGCAGAGCTTAGATGGTGGCGGTGAGAGGGATTTCGCGGAGGGCGACGTCGGTCGCGAGCTGGACCGGCTGGTCGGTAAAGTTCTTCGTCAAGGAGCGCGCGGTGCCAGCCGCCTTGAAGGAACCGATTTCCTGAGCAACGAAGCCGAAGTGATCGTCTGCACTCACGGTATCCGGGGTCCCGGAGACCACTCCGGCGATGGTGATGCTAGCGATGCGCGAGACGATCGCGGCATTGTCCGCGCCGGGAGCTTTGCGGTCGTCCGCGTTGCCGAAACCGTCGTCGTCAAAATCCACGGCACCCGCGACGAGGTCGCTCGCGCTCCAGGAGCCGCCGACCTTCACCGCGCCAATCTGCGCATCGGCATTCACTGCGTTCCCGGCGATGCTGAACCCAGCGAGGATCTGCGAATTCTCGACATTGCCGCTGATGGTGATCTTACCGATCGCCACGTCCGCCGTGCGACCCTGCTCCGCCTGCCCGCCGGCCGTGATGATCGTGTCGCTGAGCGTGCCTGCGCTAAATGCGCCCAGATCCTCGCCAACGTGGATTGTCGCGCTGCGAACCGCGCCCTTCACCGCGAGGCTGGCGAGGCGGCCATGCACTTCGATCGTGCCCGCTCCACCCGCTGCCGTCGCATCAAAGAGGTTCAGCCGAATCGCGCCACTGCCGGAGCTGATCGCGCCATCGCCCACGATGATCGAACCGGACTTCGCGCCAGAGCCGCCGACGAGCGCTCCGATGCGGGCTTTGCCAAGGCTGCCTTCTGCATGAATCTGAGCGGCACCTGCGCCGCCATTCTCGGAGAGCCCAAACACTATGCTGATCGTAACGGAGCCAATATTGCCCGCGCTACCGCTCCCGATTTGGTCATGGCT
This sequence comes from Chthoniobacteraceae bacterium, assembly GCA_036388395.1. Taxonomy (GTDB): domain Bacteria; phylum Verrucomicrobiota; class Verrucomicrobiia; order Chthoniobacterales; family Chthoniobacteraceae; genus DASVRY01. Next base: position 14,477 of record DASVRY010000159.1, on the reverse strand, counting down.
GAAAATCGCGGCGCTGCCTTCACCCGCGCCACCGATCACGTTACCACTCACATTGATGCTGGCGAGTTTGCCGAAGGAGTGGAGGGAAGCGGAGTCGGCACCCGAGCTGCCGATCAGGTTGCCGGTGATCTTGACCTTCCCGACTGTTCCTTCCGCGAAGATCGCGCCGCTGAAGCTGCCGACGCCGCCGTTTAGTCCGGAGCTACCCACGCTGTCGCTCCCCACCTTGATCGAGCCGATATTTCCCTGGGAAGTGATGATCGAGCCGGAGTTTGCGCCCGCGCCACCATAAAGACCCGCAGCAACTTTCACCGAGCCAATGTTCCCGGCGCTGAAAGGATTCGTGCCGGTAAAGACCGAGCCGCTGTTCGCTTCCGAGCCGCCGACCAACGAGCCAACCTCCAGGCTCGAGATGCTGCCGCCCGCTGAGATTCTCCCGGTCGAGGCGCCTGAGCCCGCGTGGAGAGTGCCACCGATTTCGATCGCGCCGATGTTTGCCTGACTCTCGATAAAGCCGCCGGAGACTGTGCCACCGACTTTCACACTGGTGAGATTGCCGACGGTGAGGATTCCGCCGGACCCGATGCCAGTGCCGCCGTAAATATGTACCAAGGTCGCACTTTGAAGAGTGCCACCAGTGATGACCCCGGAGCCCCCGCCCTCGGCACCCTGCAGGATAATTAGTTTTACGCTCCCGATCTTCCCGAGCGCCTGAATGCTTCCGCTATTGGTCCCGAAGCCGCCCACGACCGACCCGCTGATCGTCACAGAGCCGATGTCGGTGCCGCTAACGATCGCGCCTGAGTTGGCGCCAAGCCCGCCTTTGATTCCGTGTGACGCATTGCTCCCAATCTTGACCGAGCCAATGCCTGCTGCCGCGTCGATGAGGCCCCAGTTGGCGTAGGTCGTCCCGTCCACAATGGTGGCACCAACTTTGCCGACCAGAGACCCGTCGATATCCACGCTGCCGATCTTTCCGATCGCCGTAACTTTTCCGAGCAGGCTGGAGCCGTTGATAACCTGGAGGTGAGCCTGGCTAAAATCGCCGAGCACTTTTAACGAGCCGAGTCCGCCCACAATGACGCTTTTTTCCCCGCCGGCCGCTGAGGTGAACGAGCCCAAGGTGAGCGATTTCAGGCCGACCGCGACGGCGTTGCTGCCGCAGTCGATTTCAGCCAATGCGCCATCCACCCGGACGCTGCCCAGCGCCAGTCCGGCGGCGTTGATTCGCCCGACATCCACCGTGCTGCCCGAGCCACTCGCGGTCTCCGCAGAGATCGTGAAAGAGACCCCTGCAGCGACATTGGCGCCGCTCTTGAACGGTGCCTTCGTGAGATCGAGGAGGTTCAGCGCTTGGGGCGATGAGTTGCTCCCGTCAACGCCGCTTCCGCCGGTGAAGCTAAAGATCGCGTTGGCCTGCGCTGTCGCCAGCGTCGGTGAAGTTAAATCGAAGATCGCCTTCGAAAACTTCACCGTGACGGTATCGCCATCAAGATCCTGGTAACTCACGGTCGTCGCGCTGATCAGCGTCGCTGGAGCGATACGGCCTTCCAGCGGCTCGAGCGACGAGACCGGCCGACGCACCGGCTGCGGAGGCTTGGCCGCCGTCATCTGGCGGGCAGGGAAGAGTTTCCGCCAGAGGCGGCTGACGAGAGCAGGACGGCGCTTCATTCGGCGGGTTCGTTGTCGGTGTTGGTGAGGGAAACTTGCGGGCCGACCTTCCCATTGAAGGAAGCGTCGCTGCTGACCGCAGGCTTGAGGACAATCGAGTAGGCGACATTCCCATCGACGACCGCATCGTCGACACCCGTGACTGTCACCACTTGGTTTGTATTCCAATCGACGGATGTGAAGGTGAGCGTCGCCGGCGAGACGGTGCCTTCCGAGGCATCGGAAGTCTCGAGTGCGATCGTGACGGTGCTTGTGGGCCGCCGTTCGAGCTTCACGCTGAACTGCGCCTGGCCACCGGCTTCCGTCGTCGTGAGCGAGGCTGCGGACGTGATCTTGATGCCGCTCTCGTTGTCCAGGTTCTTGATCGTCACTTTAGGAGCGACCATTCCTTTGTAGCGAATATCCGTGCTCACCGCGGGCGCGAAGTTGACGCTGTAATCCACGTCGCCATCGCCCGTCGTGTCGTCCACACCCTTGACCGTCACAGTTTGCGGCGTGGAGAAATTCGTCGCGTCGAAAACCAGCTTCCGCGTATTCGCGGGGTCTGCAGGATCGCTGCTCACCGCGGGCGCTTCGATCGTGCCTTCCGTGGTGTCGGAACTCGTCACCACGATCGTTACCGGCGCGGTCGGCGCCTTGTCGAGACGCACGGTGAAAGTCGCCGTGGTGCCGGATTCGCTCGTCATCAGTCCGGTCGAAGGTGTAGCGATGATCGCGTTGATCGGGCCGAAGACGCCGACCTTGTCCACGGCCGAGTGGTCGATAATTGGGTCGCTGTAATCCAGCTCGGCAAGAATGTTCAGGGCCGCGCCGTTTTCGCCTTTTGGCGGCTTGAGGCGGAGATCAGTGCCCTTCTCGAGTTTCAGAACATAGCGCACGCCTCCACCCGGTTGCAGCGGGGCGATACTCGCTTTCGGAAAGGTGCCGATCTTCATCGGGATATCTTCGTCAACGCCGGATTTATTCAGCACCTTATCCTTCGAGAGCCAGAAGCGGAGGTTTGCCGTTGGGGAGACTTTGTTGCCGGGGTTGATGACCAGGAAGCTGCCCTCGAAGCTCGATTGAGCCCCAGCACCCTGACCTTTTGTCGTGCGGAGAGGATCCTGTTCCCACGCGCAGATCAGGTGAGCTTGTGGGAAGGGCGGGAGGTGCGGTTTTGCCGCAAAGCCGCGGAGTCTCACCGTCGACCAGGCGACTGCGCTCTGTTCCGTTCCCTGCTTGCGGACCGTGACTTTCACCGAGAAGACCTCCGGGTCGAGATACTTGTGCGTTCCGACCACGGCGAAGCTCGCCCCAGTGGCCTTGATCTTGCCTTCTGAAACCTGTCCATCACCCCAGTCGATATCCGCTTCGTAATCGGCAGCGGTGCCGGGCGAGTTCGCATCGGTGAAGGTCGCGACCGCGCGATTCGTGAGAACCGGCACGTTTGCGTCGACGATCATCCCACTAGCCTTGAACGGTGCAGCAGTGACCACAGCCGTGCTCTGGATCATGGTGCGGGCGCCTTTCGAGCCGAATACTTCGACGACGACGCCATAGGTGCCGGGCTTCGTGTAAGTGTGGGTGCCGGTGACGGCATACAGCGCCTGGCCGGGCTTGGATGTGTCGCGAACGATCGCGCCATTCGTCACTGCGGTGCCATCACCCCAGTTGATCTTGGCCGTGAAGTCGCCGAGCGCACCGCGCGTGTCGGCGTCCTGAAACTTTGCGACGATCACACCAGCGGCGGATGCAGCAGGGACGGCCTGAATCTCCTCGGGCTCTCCCGCGATGACCTTGTCGCCAATCCCGACGATCATTGTCGTGCGGTTCTCAGTCTGGGGACCAGCGCCGTCGATTGTGCCGCGATAGGTCATGTCGAACTCGCTCACGGTGAAGCCCACCCGGAGCGGTCCGGTGTAGCCTGGCTTGGCGGTGATCACGCCATTGTTGTCGATCGTCGCATTCGACTCCGATCCTCCGACGAGCTGCGGATTCCGGAAAAGATAGTCGAACTCCAGATCAACGGCGGAAACCCCGACGCGGAACGGCTTTTCGATCGGTCCCACGGCGTCTCCGGGTGAGATGAGGAAAGGCCGGCTGTTCCATTCGTCGTCGACTGCCGTCGCGGTGAAAGTGCGAGTGGCCGTGCCGCCTTTCCCGTCTTCGACCGTCACGGTAATGGTCGAGTTTCCGACTCCGCTCGCACTGAGCACGAGCACTGCATCCTGCGTATTCGGCTGCAGCGTGGCCGAGTTGATGGTCAACGCCACTTTTGGCGAGTCTTGTGCTGGATCGCTTTGCCCCGTCGGTGCGGGATTGCGCGGCACCGCGATCATCTTGTCCAGCAGGTCCCAGCCGCGCGTGAGCTGTCCGAAGATCGTGTGCTTGAAATCGAGCGCCCGCGGCTGCCCATCCGTGATGAAGAATTGCGAACCGTTCGTTGCCGTCCAGTCGCCGGAAACCAGCTGATTGTTCTCGAAGGTGAAGTTGGTGCGATAGCCGGCATTGGCCATCGCGAGCTGACCACGACCAGAGAAAATCGCCGCGGGATGAAATTCGTTCTCAAAGCGGAAGCCCGGTCCGCCGGTGCCATTTCCCGCAGGATCGCCACCTTGCACGATGAAGCTCGTCTCGGTGGTCGCTGGATCGTTGTCTTCCGCCAAGTCGGAGATGCGGTGGAACTTCAGCCCATCGTAGAAGCCCGCCTGCGCGAAGCCGGCGATAAAGTTCGTCGTCATTGGTGTCCAATCACGGAAGAGCTGGAAGTAAAGGTCGCCCGCGAACGGCTGGCTCGCTGCCCCGTCTCCTGCGTAGTTCACGGACACCTTTAGGGTCGGGTTGCCACTTTTCACCCGGACGTGCACCCGCGGGTTGCTGCTCTTCACCGTGTAGGTGAGCGGATCGCCGTCCGCGTCTGTCGCCGTGAGCGGGAAGAGGAGCGCCTTTCCACAGGGTATCTCCGGTTTCACGCGCTCGGGCGAGCCGGCGCTGGCGATCGGCTCGTCGAGGATCGGAGTGGTGTTCGCGAAAGTGGAAGAGGCGAGACCAGGAAAAGCCAACGCTGCAGCGAGAGGCGCGAGCCGGAAGAGAGAAGTGAGTGACGCCATAGAGGGAACGAGAGGACGTGAAAGGCCGGGGAAAATAGCACCCGAACGAAGCGCTGCAAGACCTCAGGAATATTTTTTATCACGCGTCTGCTGTCGGTGTTCCGCCAATTTCCAACGCTACTGCCCCGGCAGCGAAATCCCGCGCACCTTCTTGTAGAGAGATACAGCGTAGCTGTCGGTCATCCCCGAGACGAAATCGAGCATCCGCATCAACCGGAGATACGGACCCGTCTCTCCAGTGAGCTGAGTGCATTCAGCAGGGAGTAAGCGCGCCAGCTTTTCGCTCCGTCGCGCCGCCTTGTCGCCGCGGGCGGCGAGGTCGTTCACCGCGCTCATGAAAACATCCAGCAACCCGCCGAGCACCTCGTACCCGGCCGCTTCGATCTGCACGCCACGTTCCGTTGCGTAGATGGTGCGGCGGCTGTGTTTCTGGATCTCGCGGAGGACTGGTGCGGCGGGAATGCAGTCGGTCAGCGGCTCGTCGAAGGTTCCGTCGAGGAGTTGTGGCTCGACGTCGAGGAAGTGCCCGGTGCATTGCGCCAGACACACGCCGATCGCCATGGCGCGAAGCATCTCGATCGCCGACTTGCGCGAAGACATGCTGTCCAAGTCGCGCGGATGTTTGGATGGCGGAATGATCGCGAGAAAGGCGTCGCGCACTTCTTCGTAGCGTAGATGGCCCAGCCGAACGCCATCTTCGTAATCCACAAGCCGGTAGCAAATGTCGTCGGCGGCCTCCACGAGGAAGGCCAGCGGATGGCGCGCCCAGCAGCCAGGGGCTTGCCGCGGGAGCAGTCCGCAATGTTCGGCGACCTCGGAAAAATAGTCGCGCTCACTTTGGAAGAACCCGAACTTCTTCGTGCTCGCGCCGGTGTGGCTGCTTGGGTCCAGCTCCGAGGCGCGAGGGTATTTGGTGAACGCACCTAGCGTGGCGTGAGTGAGTTGCAAGCCACCGGCGTTATCCGGCATCTGCAGCCGGGTGAGGATGCGAAAGCCTTGGGCATTGCCCTCGTAGCTCTCGATGTCAGCGATCTCCGCGACGCTCAGTCCTTCCCGTGCAGCGAGCGCAGGACCGCTACCGCTCGTGAACCAGTGCCGGATCGCGTCTTCGCCGCTGTGGCCGAAAGGCGGATTTCCCAAGTCGTGACCAAGCGCCGCCGCGTGGACGATTGCTCCGAAGTCCGACGGATGAATCTCATGCTGCTCGAGCCGGTGGCGCGCGCAGATCTCGGCGCCAATGCGGGTGCCGAGGCTGCGGCCGACGCTCGCGACTTCCAGTGAATGCGTGAGACGCGTGCGGACGTAATCGTTATCCGCGAGTGGGAAAACCTGGGTTTTGTCCTGCAGCCGCCGAAATGCGGAGCAGAAGATGATCCGGTCGCTATCGCGCTGAAAGTCGGAGCGCGCCCATTCCCGGCGACCCGGCTTCGCGCGCCCAAGACGATCCGCGCAGAGCAGTTCCGGCCAGCGCATTCAGCGAAGATCAGAAGCGAAACGCCCGCGCCCGATCGAAGGTCGTGATCGGATCCGGGACAGTCGGCAAAGGAACGGTTGGCAGCGGAGTCGTCGGCTCTGGATTCGGTGGTTCCGGAGTGGTTGGGGCCTGCGGGGTGAACTCCACGCGGCCGGTGCGATCCTTGCCGAAGAAGACCCCGCGCCCGGTCCCGGCTTGCTGGAGCAGCACGCCAGTGAATCTCCGCCGGTCTCCGCCGTCAGGATGATCGAACTCGCCTTCGAAAATCCCGCTCCTGCGATCGATCTCCACCTTCAAATCTTCAAAGTTGTCGCCGAGCACCTCGACGTCGTCATCCTCCGACACACGCAGAGAGACACTGATCGCGCTCGGGAGATTCCCGCCGCTCAGTGAAAAGGTTACGTCCGACACTTCGTCCTCCCCGATCTCAAGAGCCCGCCGCCCGTCGTCAGGCGGCAGGTAACGCCCGCCGGTTGCCGCGATCGTCGTCCCGAAGCCATCGCCGTAGAAGGTCGCATCCGATTCCTCGCGAAACCAATCGATCGTGCCGCCGATCGTCTCACCGAGAGTGAGCGTGCCGACGATCACTGAACTTTCGGCCGTGGTGTAAATTGGGAGGATCGGGCCTTCTGCTCCCTGCATGACCACGCTTTGAGCCGAGTACCCGCGCCCATCGCCGAGCTTGCCTTTGATGGATGCGGAGCCGTCCTCATCGATTTCAATGCTCGCCCAGCCAATGCCACCCGGCAGCGAATCGGCGCCATCTGCGCTTCCATCCACGGAGCCGGAGCCGCTCGGGAAATCAACCGTGTAGCGGCCTTCCAATTCCGCGAGGCTCACCTCGCGCGGCTGGCCGACACCAAGTTCGATGCTGTATTCGCCGTCGCCAAGGGACGCGGTAAGAGTGGTGCCAGTTTCCTGATCGACCGTGAATTCCACATCGATGCTGCCGTCATCGCCATGCGCGGTGCCTTCGAAACGGCCCTGCGCATCGATGCGCCCGAGCAAGGTATAGCTCTTGCCATCCAGCTCGACCTTGCCCGTGAAGGAACCGGAACTGGAGCCCTGAAGCCGCAGGTAGCCGACGGATTTCCCGGAGCCATCGGAGATGAGGCCGCCTCGCAAGCCACTGATCGCCGTCTTCGGGCTGCGGATCTTCACCACCGCCGTCGACGTTGCGCCGTAGACATCCTCGATTGTGTATTCGAATTCATCCACGCCGCTGAAGCTCTCGCTGGGGGTGTAGGTGATTGTTCTACCAGTGCGGGCCGCACGACCGTGCTCCCCTTGTTCTACGGAATCGTCGACTATGTTGATCCGATCGTCATCGCGGTCTTTGTCGTTCGCCAGAACTGCGATGATCACCGGGCTGCGGCCATCTACGCTTTGCAAGTCATCGACCGCAACCGGCGCGTTGTTGGTGAGCTTGAAATCGCCCCGATCCGAGCGCTGTGGCTGGGCTGCTCCGTAAGCGACAACGAGCCGGTAAAAATATTGCTTGTCGCGATCAAGCTCTTTGAGATCTACGGAAACCTTTTCCTTCACTGCACCGCCATCGATCACCTTTTCGAAGCCGGCAGCAGGTTGCCGTTGATTCAAAAGGGACTCGGTTGTTCCGTACTCGAAATAGGCTGTCACTTCGCCGCTGCCCCGATTCGGAGTGACCACGGCATTCAAAGTAATCTCCCTGCCGCGGGCGTTTGTCTCATCGGAGAGCACGATCGTCGGTGCATATGGATCTGGGGTGACCGTGAGATTTCCGCTCACGACTGGGTTCCCGCGGCTCGAGGCATTCTCCGCGACGATGCGGATATTATACTGTTTGCCGCCGACGAGACCCTCGAGGGGCACGGAGACCTCTGTCGGTCCATCATCGCCGCGGACATCTCGCCCCTTCTCTACCGAGCCGTACGACGTCGTAGTACCATAGCGGACGGTCACTGTCGTCAGTTCGCGGCCGGGTTCAATCTCTGCGGTGACGGTTGCCGTGCCATTCGGTCCCTTGGACGCCGACGGTGAGCTAATCGTCGGACGCGCCGCTTGAAGAGAACCACTGCCGAGGACGAGCCAGGCCACAGAAAGGAGGAGCAGGGGAGTGCGCATGCGGGGAGACGGTGCGGCGTGATCCTGCGTCATGCCCGCCACTGCGCAAGTGACTTCTTCGCGGAAAGCACGAGTTTCGCAGCCAGCGGCGGCGCCCCGACAACGATTCGCTGAAAAACGCGCTTGTCAGCTCGGAAGTGGTGTGGCAGCTTCGCCGTCCTTTTTCACCGGACCACCCTTATGGCTTCTTACGCAATCTTCAAAACCGGCGGTAAACAATACCGCGTCGCTCAGGGCGACATCATCGACGTCGAAAAACTCGATGTCGCCGCCGGCAGCGAGCACACTTTCTCCGACATTCTTTTCTACGGTGCAGGCGCCGATTTCAAGACCGGTAGCGCCCTTTCCGGAGCCTCAGTGGTTGCCGAAGTCGTCCAGCAGCACAAGGCGCCGAAAGTCATCGCTTACAAATACAAGCGCCGGAAAGGCTACCATCGCACCGTCGGCCATCGCCGGCAGTTGACCCGCCTGAAGATCACCAGCATCAGCGCGTAATCACCGGCTCACGCCTTAACTCCCAATCTCTCTAATCTCCAAATCTCATGGCTCATAAAAAAGGTCAGGGCAGCGTCAAGAACGGCCGCGACAGCGTCAGCAAACGCCTCGGCGTGAAGAAATTCGGCAGCGAAGCAGTGATCGCTGGCAATATCATCATCCGCCAGCGTGGCACCAAGTTCCTGCCCGGCAAGAACGTTGGCCTCGGCCGCGACTACACCATCTGGGCACTCGTCGACGGCCGCGTCCGTTTCGATCGCGAAGGCCGCCGGGTCAATGTCGACCCGACCGAGGTGGCTTCCGCCAACTAATCTCCACCGCAGTCTGAAGTAAGAGCGCCTCCGCGAAAGTGGGGGCGCTTTTCTGTACCGGCGCGGGTGCTTACGACTCCCGCGTTCGTGGAGAGGCTCCCGCACGGGCATCCTGAGCGGAGTGCAGGTGGAAAGGCGGGCGAACCGCAGTCGAAGGACCCCGTCTCTCTCCTAAGCGGCTCGCATGGCGGAGCCACGTCCCACCTTTCTTCAGTGCGGCGGCTCTCCGGACTTCCACGGGCTCCTTCGACTGCGCGCCCAAAGCGGCGCTTCGCTCAGGATGACTCTAGCTTTTTGTAAGAAGCTGGCCTAACGCACTGCTTTTTCATCCGCGGGTTTGCGCACGCCTACAGTGTTCCCGCTGCAGAACTCAGTAGTTCTCCCGATCTGCACGGCACCTGTGATGCTCACCTGAAGGACCCAACTCCCGTCATGCCCCCCCGGCTCAGCATCCTTTCACCTGCCGCCTTTGCGCTCATCTGCGCCGCCTCGCTCCTTCTAGGGACCGCAACGGAAAGCGCAGCGCAGCAGCTTCGCACGATTGAGAAGTTGCAGGAGTTGCGGACCCTCTCCCGTGAGGAGGCGGACCGCGGGTATCCGGTGAAGATCGAAGGAGTGCTCACGTATAACGACCCCGCCGGCTGGGGTATGTTCATGGAAGCTGACGGCGACGGCGTCTACATCCATACGTCACATGAGACGCTGCCTGGCATCGACGGCACCCCCTATATGAAGGGGGACGTTGTCCGGGTAATTGGTGTGTCTTCAGCTGGGGGCTATGCGCCGATGATCGTGCCTGAGGCTCTGCATCTTCTGAGGCGTGGTGACCCTCCGCCTCCACCCCTGCCGGTCTCCCCGACCGACCTTGCAACCGCCGCGCTTGATAGTCGGTGGGTCGAGACGGAGGGAGTCATCCGGGCAGTTACACCCCAAGGTGACATTCCTGAGGGCTCGGAAGGAGAGATCGAGCTGACTCTCCACCAGGGTGAAACCATGGTGCGTCTGGAAAGGCTGCGGCTCACGAGAGAGGCTGCTTTGAAACTCATCGACAGTCGCGTCAGAGTGCGGGGGGTCTGTGCTTCTGAATGGACCGAGCAGGCTCAATTGCGCCGCACAAAGATGTTCGTTCAGAGCATGGATGATGTTTCGGTGATTCGGCGCGGCGCGGAAAACCCATGGGCGCTCCCCGCGATACCTTACGAGGAGCTTCGGCGTTACCGCGGTGGGCAGGACTGGAATCATCGGGTGAAGATCACGGGCGCGGTGACTCACCATGTGCCCAGCCGGGGAATTTACCTGCAGTCGGGTGGACGCTCGATCCATGTTCGGACCAATCAGGCCGACTCCTTCAGCCTCGGAGATCGCGTGGAGGCGATCGGCTATGCGATGCTCGGAAACTCGAAGCCTTACTTTTCCGATGCGGTAGTGCGCAAGACGAGCAGTGGTCCTCCACCAGATCCTCAGGTGCGGCGGGTCGAAGCCATCGAGCCGGTGCGGGACGTCGGAGATCTGCTGCAAGTCCGCGGTCGTCTGCTCCATTCTTATCGAGCCGGCGATCGGAATCATCTCGTGCTCCAGGATGGTGATCGAAGTTTCACCGCGATCCTGGAAAACGGCGGCGCGCCTCTCCCCACCTCGATTCAGGCCGACTGCGTGCTTTCGATTACAGGAATCTGTGTGGCCAGGACCTGGCCTACAGAAACGCAAGTGACGATCCTCGCTCGCTCCGCGGCTGACATCGAGATTCTGCGCGCCGCACCCCTTTTGGATGCGCAACAACTTCGTTGGGGCGCCTCCGGACTCGCAGCGGTCTCCATCGTTCTCCTTGGCTCCGGCGGAATCCTTATTCGGAAAAACCGTCTCCTTCGCGACGCCAAACACGCGCTTGCTATGAGCAACAGCGCCCTTGAAGCCAAAGTCGAAGCGCGGACAACTGAGCTGAAGCTGGCCAAGGAGCAGGCCGAGCAAGCTTCTGCCGCGGCCCAGGCTGCCTCGCACGCGAAGAGCCAGTTCCTCGCGACGATGAGCCACGAGATTCGCACGCCGCTCAACGGAGTCGTGGGGATGACGAACCTGCTCCTCGATTCGCCGCTGAACTCGGAACAGCGAGACTTCGCAGAAACTGCCCGGATCAGCGGCGAAGCGCTGCTCGGGGTGATCAACGACATCCTCGATTTTTCGAAGATCGAAGCGGGCAAGCTCGACTTCGAGGTTCTGGATTTCGACCTCCAGGAAGTTGTCGAAACGACGGTGGATCTGGTTGCGGAACGGGCGCAGAGCAAAGGTCTGGAGTTGACCTTCTTTGTCGATGACGTCGTACCCCGGCTCCTGTGCGGCGACTCAGGCCGGCTGCGGCAGATCCTCCTAAACTTGCTGAGCAACGCGGTGAAATTCACCGAACGCGGCGAAGTCTACGTGGAAGTGAGTTGCGATGCTGAGACGCGGCTCGATGCGATGCTTCGCTTCAAAGTCCGCGACACCGGGATTGGCATTTCACCAGAAGAACGAGCCCGGCTCTTTCAGCCTTTTTCCCAAGCGGATTCCACGACGACGCGAAAGTACGGCGGGACGGGCCTCGGCCTCGTCATCTGCCAGCGCCTCGCGGAGCGGATGCATGGGACGATCGAGGTGGAAAGCCAGCCAGGGGTAGGCACGACTTTTTGCCTGTTGGCCCGGCTCGAGAAGCAAATTGGCGCGCCGCAGGATATGGCGCAGCAGCATGAGCGCCCCGAGACGCTCGTGAACAAGCGAGTCCTCATCGTGGATGATAATGTGACGAACCGCCGGGTGCTCCATCACCAGGTGCTCGGGTGGCGAATGCGCAATGGCGGCGAAGTGAACACCGGCGAGGAAGCGCTTGCCTTGCTTCGTTCGCAGGCGGCTGCGGGTGATCCTTACGACCTCGTGCTTCTCGACATGAACATGCCTGGTCTGAACGGCCTCGAGACTGCCCGGTCGATGGCCGATGATCCGGTGCTCCGCCGAGTGAAAGTGGTGATGCTTACCTCGCTCGGCCACCGACCGAAAACGGCATTGATGTCGCAGTCCCACATCTCGGCGTGTCTGCTCAAACCGGTGAAGCCGAAGCAGCTCTTGCAGACGCTGCTCGACGTCATGAACGAGGAGCGGAGCAGCCATGTGGTCGCAACCAGCACCAGCGTGAACCGCACACGTTCAGGAAACGCCGAGCACCTCCGCCTGCTGATCGCGGAGGACAATATCGTGAACCAAAAAGTCGCGCAGGCTCAGCTCGGCCGGCTGGGCTTCAAGACAGACACCGCCGCCAACGGGATCGAAGTGCTCGAGGCGCTGAAACGGAAGGAATACGACCTCGTCTTCATGGATTGCCAGATGCCGGAGATGGATGGCTTCGAAGCGACGCGGCGCATCCGCGCCAATGAAGAACGGACAGGGGCGCATCGGATCCAAATCGTCGCGATGACCGCGAACGCCATGAAAGGCGACCGCGAGCAATGCCTCGAGGCGGGAATGGACGATTACATCTGCAAACCGGTGGCGGTCTCAGAGCTGACGCGGGTGCTGGAGCCGCTCACCGCGGCTCGTCTGGAAAAGTCGCCGGTCGTCCCCGGCTAAGACTTTCAGCGCTAATCAGCGCGGCGCCTCTGCTTCGACTGCCTGAGTCGTCGTCGTTGTGGTGGCAGCAGGAGCCCCCGCAGCTGCCGGGGTCGGCGCCGTGGTGGTAGTGGTGGTCTTTTTGGTGCCGGGATTCGAGCCGTCGCGCCAGACACGCCAGCTGCTGTCGCGGCGCGCTTTAGTGTAAGGGCCGTCACCTTTGACTGGGGAATACAGGTCCTTGCGAGTGACCAGCGTATTGCAGGCGGTGAAGGAAAGAGCAGCGAGCGCGAGGAGGGAAACGGCGGATTTCACGATGGGCGGATGGCAACAGAATGGCAGGGGGGTTGTCAACGATCCCTGCAGCCGCGCAGCTCTTTCTTACCCCCGGACATTGACCTTGCCCCGTTCAGGGGAGCCGCTACTGTTCCGGCCCTTTGCCATGATCATCGTCACCAAGCCGGACGCCACGCCGGAGCAAGTTCAGCATATCCTCGACCGCATTGCACAGTGGGGCCTCAAGGCTGAAGTGAGCCATGGAGAGCTCCGAACGGTGATCGGCGTGATCGGTGAGGAGGATAGCATCCGCGAAAAACCAATCGCCGCCATTCCCGGCGTGGAAAGCGTCACCCCTGTGCTCAAGCCCTACAAACTCGTCGCCCGTGAATTTCGCGGCGGTAACAGCTCCAAGGTGAAGATCGGCGACGTGACGATCGGAGGCCGGGATGTCGTGCTGATGAGCGGACCGTGTTCGGTGGAAACTCCGGAGCAAATCATCGGCATCGCCCGCGAGATTCAGAGTGCGGGCGCCCGCGTGCTCCGCGGTGGCGCTTTCAAGCCCCGGACTTCGCCTTACAGCTTCCAAGGCCTCGGCGTCGATGGATTGAAACTTCTCGCCGAAGCGCGCGAGCAGACTGGGATGCCCGTGATCACCGAGATCATGGACGCGCGCGACCTCGAGGAGATCGAAAAATACGCGGACTGCCTCCAAGTCGGCGCGCGGAACATGCAGAACTTCACGCTCTTGAAGGAAGTCGGCCGGAGCAAGCTCCCGGTCATGCTCAAGCGCGGGATGAGCGCGACGATCAAAGATCTGCTCATGTCGGCGGAATACATCCTCTCCGAGGGGAACTTCAACGTGCTGCTCTGCGAGCGTGGTATTCGGACGTTCGAGACGTACAGCCGCAACACTCTCGATCTGAATGCCGTCCCGATCCTTAAGGCGGAGACGCATCTCCCGGTGGTTGTTGATCCGACTCACGGCATCGGACTGCGCGAGCACGTTGCGGCAATGGCTCTGGCAGCGGTCGCTGCAGGCGCCGATGCGATCATGGTGGAAGTGCACGACTCGCCCGAACTAGCGAAGAGCGACGGCGAACAGGCCTTGCTGCCGGCGGAATACCGTGACCTCGTAGTGCGGGTGCGAAAGGTCGCCGAGGCGATCGGCCGGAGCGCGTAAGCCTGACAGACTTTTCGGAGCGGCCTAAAGGCTCGACTCCCACAGCGGCGCTGCTCTTCTTCGGGGATGCTTCGTTTCCCGCTGACGTTTACCTTCAAGATCATTGCCATCGCGCCGCAGCTCACCGTCGTCGATTCGGCGGGTGAAGAGGTCTGTTACATTCGGCAAAAGGCGTTCAAGCTCCGGGAGTCAGTTACGGTCTTTCGGAACTCATCGCAGCAGCAGATTGTCGGGAAGATCGAGGCAGACCGGATCATCGACTGGTCGGCGCGTTACACCTTCCACGACGCAGAAGGCCAGGC
>DASVRY010000158.1:0-26203 GCA_036388395.1 Chthoniobacteraceae bacterium | reverse complement strand
CCTGCAACCCCTACCTGGCGGGCGCGCTGGTGCTCGCGGCGGGTCTGGAGGGAATCCGGGAAGAACTCGATCCCGGCAAGCCGCAGTCGGAAAATCTCTACGAATTCACCGACGCGCAGCTCGCCGAACGCGGGGTCCAGTCTCTGCCCCGGACGCTCACGGAGGCAGTGGATGCTTTCGAAGAAGATCCATTCACCGAGCAGGTGCTCGGCTCCGCGTTGAAGCGCGAATTCATTCACTGCAAACGGGCTGAATGGGAGGAATACCACCTCACCGTCAGCCAGTGGGAAATCAATAAATATGCGCGGCTGTATTGACCGCTGAACCTCTGCTGCATGCTCCGCATCCTCTTTAGCGAAAACGTCGAAGCCCGCCCCACCAGCGGGCTTCCCGAGCCGCTCGAGGGACGCGAGTTCCCACAGTCAAAACCTGCCGCGCATCGCGCATCAACCCGCTCGGAGGAGCTGCCCGCATCATGATGCCCGAGTGGTTCTCCCGCCTTCCTTCTGCACTCGATCGCGAGCCGGTGCTGCTCGATGCGCTTGCCTGGCCTGATGTTCAGCAAACGCTCGACGACGTGCTCCTCCTCCCCATCGGAGCGACGGAACAACACGGGCCGCATTTGCCGTTGAATACCGACACTGTAATCGCGACGTCCGCCTGCGCGTATGCCTCCGCGCGCACCGGCGCTCCTGTGCTCCCGGCACTCAGTTTCACCGTCTCACTCGGCCACACCGAGAAATGGCCGGGAACATTTGCGATCTATCACGAGACACTCATGAGCACCGTGCGCGAGATCGCTCGATGGGCGGTCGCAAGCGGGTGGAAGCGCTTGCTGCTCGTCAACTCGCACTTCGGCAACGACGCCGCTCCACGTTGCGCGGTCGATCGGCTGCGCTTCGACTTTCCTGGGCAGCTCCTTATCGCCACGCGCAACACCTGGCAGCTCCCAGATCTAGCGCGCGAGTTCACCCATGACGCTGCCGACTGGCACGCGAACGACGCGGAAACTTCGCTCCTCCTTTTTCTCGCGCCGCACACCGTCTGCTCCGAACGCCTAGCCACAGCGGACGATCCCGACCGCACCGGCGACTGTCTTTTCCCGCACATGGTTGCTCACACAAGCACCAATGGTGTGACTGGAACTCCAACGCTCGCCACCGCCGAACGCGGCGCCACCCTTATCACCGACATCGGCACCGCCCTTGCGCAGCTCATCACGCGCGTCCGCACCGAGCAGCCGCCGCTCGCCTGGTCGCGCAGCACCTCGGCCTTCGCCGCCTGACTCTCCGAATCAAAAGCCACAACTAGAAACCAAACCACATGAAACTAAAACTAATGCTCCTCACCGCGTTCGCCGCGCTGACGGCGACGCTCCAGGCCGAACCACTCAAGATCGCCTACTCCGACTGGCTCGGCTACGGAACCTTCGAAGTCGCCAAGCAGAAAGGCTGGTTCAAGGAAGCTGGCGTAGAGGTTGACCTCGTCTTCTTCGATTATCTCGCAGCACTCGACGCCTTCAGCGTCGGCAAGGTGGACGGGGTCACGTGTGTCGCCACGGATGCGCTCGTGGCCGGCTCGAATGGCGCAAAGAGTAAGATCATCGCGCTCATCAATTACAGCGACGGGGCGGATATGATCATCGGCAAGCCCGGCATCAATTCGATCAAAGATCTGAAAGGTCAAAAGGTCGCGATCGAAGTGACGCTGGTCGAGCACTTGCTGCTGCTGAAAGCTCTGGAGGCCAATGGGATGACGCAGAGCGACGTGGAACTTGTGAATACGCCCACCAACGACACACCGCAGACGCTCGCTTCCGGCAACGTGGCGGCGGTCGGTGCGTGGTATCCGGTCTCCGGCCAGGCGCTGAAAGCGGTGGCTGGCTCGAAGGCTCTTTTCACCAGTGCCGAAGCCAAAGGGCTGATCTACGATGTGCTCGCCGTCAGCCCGACCAGCCTTGCGAAACGCAAGAGCGATTGGGAGAAAGTCGTCAAGGTTTTCTATCGTGCGGTGGACTACGTCATGGATGAAGAGACCCGCGCGGAAGCCGCGAAGATCATGGCTGCAAAGGTTGGCGCAGATCCTGACGAATACCTCAAGTCGATGCCGGGATGTCATTACCTCACTCTCGCGGAAGCGCAGAAGGCTTTCCAAAAAGGTGACGGGCTCGACTCCATCTACGGCTCCATGACCGTTGGCAATAAATTCAACCTCGATAACAAGGTCTATAAAGTTTCCCAGAAACCGGAGAGCTATCTCGCACCGAGCATCGTAACGGAAATGAAGTAATTCGTCGATCCGCGGCCGCGGCCCTTCCGTCTGCATCGCACGACGCTCCATCTGCGAGCTCGGGCATGCGGCGTAAGATGCGGCCGCGGCTGACCCTAATCCCATTTTACGCGCGTGGCATATCGAGACTGGCTGGGCCTGAAACAGGATCTTCCGCATCGGCGGCGGATTGTTCTCACGGCTCTCTCTTTCCTCCTCCCGCTGGCGGTTTGGTCCCTGGTGAGTTACACCCCGTGGATCTGGCATCCGTATGTTCGCGTGACGGCGCCCGGCGAGGTGGAGTGGTTTGTCGAGGAGATGGATGTGCCCGTCGCCGATTTTCAAACCGAAGTTGAGAAGATGAACGAGGGTGAGCTCACCCCGCCGGAAGGATACCGGGTGAATCCGCCCTACCTTCCCGCGCCGCACCAAGTCGTGCGCGCCCTCTACACTGCCTTCACGGCGGAACCACGGCTGCCTAACGAACCGTGGCTGCACGAAAGTCTCGCGCATAGCATTCGGACCATCACCACGGCTTTCCTGATCTCCTCTCTCTTCGGCCTGCCGCTTGGAATTCTCTGTGGCACATATCGTTTCTTCTCTCGGTTGCAGGAGCCGTTCATTGAGTTCTTCCGTTACCTGCCAGCGCCAGCGTTTGGCGCGCTCGCGGTCGCCGTCCTCGGCATCACCGATGGGCCGAAGATCGCCATCATTTTCATCGGCACCTTTTTCCAGCAGGTGCTCGTGATTGCCAACACCGTGCGCAAGGTGGACCCAGCGCTGATCGAAGCAGCGCAAACTCTGGGCGCACGCGGGTGGAACCTGATGCGGAGGGTCGTCATCCCCGCCTCTATTTCCGACATCTACACCGACATGCGGATCCTGCTGGGATGGGCGTGGACTTACCTCATTGTTGCCGAGGTCGTCGGCACCATGTCGGGCATCACGTATTTCATCAACCAACAAGCGCGCTACCGAAACTTCGAGAACGTGTATGCCGCGATCATCATCATCGGCATTATCGGCTTTACCTCCGATATGGTACTAGCATGGATCGGGCGGGTCATCTTTCCGTGGAAACGCCGATCCTCCTCCGGCACCACCCGCCGGTGGTTTCCGCGTCTGCTCCCGCCGCGCGCGCCGTCGGCTCCGATCACCACCGCATGAGCACCCTTGAGCTTCCCGATTACCGCCAGCTCGCGCCGGAAGTCGCTGCCCGCTTTGGGAGGATCCGGCAAAGGCCGCTCATCCTGAGCGTGCGCAACTTGGAGAAGAGATTCCGCACGAACGGCTCCACGCATACGGTATTCGATGGCGTCTCTCTTGATATCCACCGCCGCGAATTTATCTGCGCCATCGGTCCATCCGGTTGTGGCAAATCCACGCTCATCCGCATCATTGCCGGGCTCGACGAAGCGACCGGCGGCGAGGTGCTGCTCGACGGTCGCGCCATCAGTGGCCCCGGCTCGGACCGCGGCATGGTCTTCCAGGGCTACACTCTCTTCCCGTGGCGCACGGTGAAGAAGAACGTGATGTTCGGTTTGGAGATGATGGGCAAGAGCAGCAGCACCGCGGAATCCGAGGCGCGGCAATGGCTGGATATGGTGGGCCTGACGAAGTTCGAGAACTCTTATCCGCACGAGCTATCCGGCGGAATGAAGCAGCGCGTCGCCATTGCCCGCGCGCTGGCCAACGAGCCGCGCATCCTCATCATGGACGAGCCCTTCGGAGCCCTCGACGCGCAGACGCGCGCGCAGATGCAAAGCTACCTCCTCCAAATTTGGAAAAAGGTGGATGTCACGATTCTCTTCATCACCCACGATCTCGACGAAGCCGCCTACCTAGCCGATCGCATCGTCGTCATGGGATCGAATCCCGGCCGTATCGTTGAGATCATCGAAAACCCAGTGCCGCGCCCTCGCTCATCCGCACAGTTTGTCGGTGCCGAATTCCTCGCGCTCAAACGCCGACTCGAAGAACTCATCCATCCACCAATGGACGTCGAAGAAGAAAAACTCTCGATGGTCAAGCTCACCGTGGCGGGAGACGAGGTGGAATAGCTGCTGAGCAGTCAGACTGCACGTCTCGATCGGGGCATAGGGCGATCGACCTATAGCGCGCATAGATCTGGCGAGGTAACTGACAGGCCATCAATCCGATTGTCATAACGAAAGTTGCCGCCGAGTCCGAGACTTCCGTTCCGGATGCTGTTTCTGACTCCGCGCCGACTGCTGGTGGCGGAGCGCTTCTTCCACGGGAGCCGCAACAGTGGTTCGCGCTTCGTCAGGAAATCCCGATGTGGGCGTTTCGCTTTTTGGCTGCGGGAAGCTTCGTTGTGCTCGGAGCACTGTGGTGGTGGGCGAGTCATCGGCAGCTGCTAAACCCGCTGTTCCTGCCGACACCGGAATCCGTCCTGACAGCGGCCCGGACACTTTTTGCCGAGGACAGCATGTGGCTCGATGTGCGGGCGAGCTTCCTACGCGTCTCTGCCGGGTTCGTGCTTTCGGTTGTGATGGCTATTCCGCTCGGCATCCTCATCGGCAGCTTCCGCGTGTGTGAAGCGCTGGTTCAGCCAATGGCCGAGTTCGTGCGTTACATCCCGGTGCCGGCGCTAATCCCGGTGTTCATGGTCATCTTCGGCATTGGTGAATTTTCAAAGATCATGCTCATCTGGGTCGGCACGTTCTTTCAGCTTCTGCTGATGGTTTCGGACGAAGTCCGCCGCGTCCCGCAGGATCTGCTCCAGGTCAGCTATACGCTCGGCGCCCGCCGGGAGGAGACGATGCGGCTGGTGCTCTGGCGTTGTGCGATGCCCGGGATATTTGACGCTCTGCGGCTAGCGCACGGCTGGGCGTGGACTTATGTGGTCGTAGCTGAGCTCGTCGCGGCCAACGAAGGCCTGGGCTATCGGATCCTGAAGTTCTCGCGCTTCCTTCAGACGCCCAAGATCTGGGTTTACCTGCTCGTGCTCGGGCTCGTCGGGCTCGCACTGGATTTTCTGTTCCGCAGCTTCAACCGCCGGCTTTTCCACTGGGCCGATACCTCCCGCCGATGACGCTGAAGATTCAGAACCTGGAGAAAACCTATCGCTCCCGCGGCGGCTCGACGCCTGCGCTACTCCCAACTTCATTCGAAGCTGGCGCTGGCGAATTCATCAGTCTTCTCGGCCCGTCTGGCTGCGGAAAATCGACACTCCTCCAGCTTCTAGCGGGTCTCGACACGCCGACTGCCGGCTCAATGCAGCTGGACGGCGAACCTGTGCGAGGGCCAGGGCGGGAGCGAGGGATGGTGTTTCAAAGCTACACCCTTTTTCCCTGGCTGACGGTGCTGGAGAATGCTCGGTTTCCGCTGGAGCTGGAGGTGAATCAAGACTTCGGTCGCACAGTAGCGGAGGTGATGACGGAGATCGGACGGGTTCACTCTTTGCTCGAGTTGATTGGCTTGAGCGACTTTAAGAACGCGTATCCCCGCGAACTCTCCGGCGGCATGAAGCAGCGCGTAGCCATTGTCCGCGCACTGGCGAATCAACCGAAACTGTTGCTCATGGATGAGCCCTTCGGTGCGCTCGATGCGCAGACGCGGGAGGAAATGCAGGAGCTGATGCGACTGCTCCACGCGCACCAGGGAATGACGGTTCTGTTCGTTACCCATGACATCGAGGAGGCGCTGTATCTTTCAACGCGCGTGCTGGTTTTCTCCGCGCGCCCCGGGCGCATCGTGCGGGATCTCGCCGTGCCATTTGGCGCAGAGCGCGATCCGGAGCTGAAGTTCGAGCCCGAATTTATCCGGCTCAAGCGGGAGCTCACAGCGCTGCTGCATCCCGGCGTTCACCAACATTTTGACCGATCCGCGCTGCTGCGCCGGGTTGTCTCCGCTTCAACTCAGAACAACATGAACAGCAACACCACGATACTATGAAACTACGCTTCCATCACAAACTCGCCGCCGTCGCCGCCGCGCTTTTCGCAGCCGCCACCTTCGCCCAGGCCGCGCCGAAAAAACTCACCGTGGGACATGATCTCTGGATCGGCTATTCCGGCGTCTTCATTGCCAAAGAGAAAGGCTTCTTTGAAAAGGCCGGGCTTCAGGTTGATCTAAAGCCGTTCTCGAATCCCGGCGAGACGCTACCTGCGCTCGTTGGCGGAAATCTCGATATTGGCCTCGCGACATTGCAGAACCTCTCGCTGCTCAATGCGCAGTCGGACTCAGAGCTCGTCGCCATTTACCTGATCGACAGCTCGAACGGCGCGGATGCCGTGGTGGCAAAAAGCGGCATCACCTCGATTGCTGGTTTGAAAGGCAAGAAGGTCGGTGCCACAACGGGTGAGGTGAATCACATGCTGCTCCTCGCGGCATTGGAAAAGGGCGGGCTCAGCGAAAGCGACATCCAATTTACTAACATGAGTGCGGATGACGCAGGTGCGGCATTCGTCGCCGGGAAAATTGACGCGGCCGTGACATGGGAGCCATGGGTCACCAAGGCGAAGAGTGCGGGAGGCACGACGTTGTTCTCCAGCGCGGATATCCCGGACACCATTCTCGACGCAGTGATCGTGCCGAAGAAGACGATCGAGAAGCGCGCCGGAGATTGGAAAGCATTCCTGGCTGCGATTGACGAAGGAGTAAAGTTCCTCCGCGCGAACCCGGAGCAGGGTCACAAGATCATCGCCAAGTATCTTGAGTCCACACCGGCCGAAGTGAGGGGAATGCTGGAGGGCGACAAAGTTTACGATCTAGCTGATAACGGCCGGCTGCTTGCCAAGGACGGCGCGGGCTTTGCCTCGATGAAGAGGGTAATCGATTTCGCCACTGCGCAGAAGCTCATCTCCAAGCCGCTCGAACCGACGGCGCAGTTTGACACAACGTTCGTTGCACCATGACCGATGAAGCTGGAATGCAACTGGCGCTCGCGCAGGCGGAGCGCGGACTGGCTGCAGGTGAGCCGCCGTTTGGAGTGGTCATCATCGCCCCTGATGGGACGGTGGTGGCCGCTGGCTTCGATACGGTCCGCACGGCGCGTGATTGGACTTATCACGCGGAGATCGAAACTGTGCGCGCCGCGTGCCGCAGCTATGGCCCCGACCTCACGGGATGCACGCTCTTCACCACGGTGGAGCCGTGCCCGATGTGCTTCACATCGGCCTGGCTCGCGCGGATCTCGCGCCTCGTTTTCGGCGCAACCATGGTCGAGGTCGATCAGGTGACGGATGGACAGCAGCGTGAGTTGGACATTCCTGCAGGCCATATCAATGGGATGAGTCCCGCACCTCTCGAACTAATCGGCGGCGTATTGCGGAAGGATTGCGTTGCGCTCTTCCACCGCCACGGTGCAGTCATTCATCCCGGAGCATGACGGACAATCTCTCATCGACTGCGCTGCTGCTCATCGATTTTCAACGCGACTTCTGTGCGCCGGGAGGATACGCCGATCACTGCGGCGGGATTGAGTGGGTCACACCCATTCTTCCGAATGCGCAACGGCTCCTGGCAGCGGCACGACGCTCGCGTCTAATGATTGTGCACACGCGCGAAGGTTACGCGCCTAACCTGTCGGATTGCCACCCGCAGAAGCGAGAGCGCACGCGGAAAGCCGGCGGCGAGGTTGGGACAAAAGGTCCGCTTGGACGGCTCCTCATCCGGGGTGAATACGGACACGATTTCATCGACGAGCTTTACCCGGTGGAGGGTGAGCTGGTTGTGGACAAGGCCACTTACGGTGCCTTTTGTCGGACCGAACTGGAGCAACAGCTGCGCGACCGCGGCATCACCAAGCTCGCGATCTGTGGAGTGACGGCTGATGTCTGCGTGCATACTACTCTACGCGAAGCGACGGATCGCGGGTTCGACTGCTTGTATGTGCGGGACGCGATCTCGACGTTTCATCCGGAGGTGCGCGCGTCATGTGAGCGGATGGTGCTGGAGGAAGGCGGAATCTGGGGTGCGCTCACCACTTCGGAAGAGTTGATTGCACGCTGGGAGTCATCAATCCCGCCATCGGCGGCATAGGTCTGCCGACCTATTGTTGCTTGGCCGCCGTGCGCTCACCTTACCTGCGAACATGCTCACCGAAACCCTCACGCCGCGCCAAGTCTGGAATCCCGGCCGCCGCTGGAACGATGGCCATCTCCGGCCAGCGATGATTGATTTGCCGCTCGGGCTTTTTACGATGGGAGAGCATCCCGATGATAAATTCGCCAGCGACTTGGAGCGGCCAAAGCATCGCGTGGAAATTGCGCATCCGATCGCGTTCGGATGCTTCCCGGTGACGGTGGCGGAGTATGCAGCATTTAACGGCGAGAGCTTTGCCCAGGAGGAAAGCACCCTGCCAGTTGCGAGCGTGAGCTGGGAAGACGCTGTAGCTTACTGCGACTGGCTCTCGTCCCTCACCGGGCACGCTTACCGGCTGCCATCCGAGGCGGAGTGGGAATATGCGTGCGGTGCCGCTCAGGGAAAGCCTTTCCCCAACGGCGAGGTGCTCACCCCCGCGGATGCCAACTACCTTTACGACGAACACGGGCGGCGAGTCGGCCCCGGGTGCCGCACCCCTGTGGGAGCGTATCCGCCGAATGCCTTTGGCCTCTATGATATGGCCGGAAATGTTTGCGAGTGGGTTTCCGATCTCTGGCATCCGACCTTCTCGGGTGCACCTGCCGAGGGCGAGAGTTGGGATGCCGGCTCGGAAACGGGGTTGCGCGTGCTGCGTGGTGGCGCGTGGGATTACCTGCCACGCCTCCTCCGCAGCAGTTGGCGCGATTATCTGCACCAGCAGACCCGGCGGGATAATGTGGGCTTCCGCGTGGCTTGTGCGACTGCGGGGAATGATTCGAACACGTGATGACTACCCGCTTTTCACCAGCACCACGCTTCACCTGGCCGGGCGGCCACCGTAGTGCGGCGATGCTCTGCTTCGATGTCGATGGAGAGACGACTGCACTGGAACAGGACCCGATGTTAGCCAGCCGCCGCACTCTGATGTCGCATTGCGAATACGGTCCGAAGATCGGCGTGCCGCGTCTCCTGGGTTTGCTCGCGCACTTGGAAGTTCCGGCGACGTTCTTCATTCCCGGATACATTGCCGAGCAGCATCCGCGAATGGTGGAAGCGGTCGGCGCTGCGGGACACGAAGTCGGGCTGCACGGCTATCTTCACGAGAAACTTGCCGGCCTCACGGAAGCCGATGAAGAGCGAATCCTGGTGCGCTGCATCGACATCCTTGAGCGCATCGCGGGTCAGCGTCCTGTCGGTTATCGCGCGCCGTGGTTTGAGACGAATACCTGGACTGCGGATCTGCTCGCGCGACACGGGCTCAGCTACTGCGCGAGTGAGATGGGAGATGACGTGCCCTACACGCATACGAACGGCCTCGTGGAGAATCCGGGCCAATGGATGCTCGAAGATTGGGAGCAGTTCGCCTTCAATGCGGACCCGGCATGGGGCTCCATCCCGGAAAGCTGCGGAAAGGTTTACGATCTGTGGTGGCGGGAGTTTGAGGCGATGCACGATTTCGGCTGCTGCTTTGTGCTCACGCTCCATCCCTGGCTCAGCGGGCGCCCCTCGCGCGTGCGGCTGCTCGAAGATCTCGTCACGGCGATGCAGGCCAAGCAGGGCGTGTGGTTCGCTCGCGGCGCAGAAATCGCGGAGCATGTCCGTACCCACCCGGAGGCGCGGCGAGAGCTTGATTTCGATCGGCTTGCGACAACCGATATCGTCACTCAGCAGCCAGCCAGCCAACCCGCACGATGAAAGCTCAAAGCGCACCGAACGTCACCAGCAACGTCCCGCTCAACCGCGCGCACCGACAAGTCGAATCCGTGGAGGAAATCCTCCGCCAGATCCGCACAGCGGCGGCGTTCCCGCTCGAGCGCGCCACCACGCTTCCTGCGGAGACTTACACCAGCGACGCGTTTTTCGAATGGGAGATGAAGAACATCCTGCACAAGGATTGGCTCTGCCTCGCGCACGTCTCGCAACTTCCGAACCCCGGCGACTTCATCACTCTCGATGTCGTCGGTGAACCGCTCCTGGTGGTGCATGGAAAGGACGGCGTCTTTCGCGCGCTCTCACGCGTCTGCCCACATCGGGCGATGGATATTCTCCCGCCGGGATTCGAAGTGCCGGGACAAAACATTGCGGAAGGGCGCTCCGGCCATGACTGCGCAGGGCACACGCGGCTCTTCATGTGTCCTTATCACGCGTGGACTTTCGAACTCGATGGAAAACTCAAAGGCTCGCCTGAAATGCATCTCGCGGAATGCTTCGACCGGAGTGAGATCGGGCTGAAGTCCTTCCGCACCGAGCTCTGGAATGGCTTCGTCTTTGTCAACTTCAACGGCGCCGCGGAGCCGGTTGCGAGCCTCTATGCGGAAATGAGTGAAGACGTCGCAGCATGGAATCCGGAAGAGCTGGTGGCGGTGGTGGAGATGGCGTGGGATTGCGAGTTTAACTGGAAGGTGCTCGTGGAGAATTTCATGGAGTGCTACCACCACATCGGCGCACATGCGAAGACGCTGCAACCGCTGATGCCAGCCAGGGAGTGCTGGACTGAGGAAGAGCGCGCCACTTATGTACGCGGTCATCTCCCGCTCAAGCAAGCCGCCCTCGATGAGCTGAACCGGGCCGCCGCCGCAGGCCGCGAGTTCCCGATCTTTGATGGCCTTGGGCCGCAGAAAGGCACCGAGTGGGGCCTGTTCATTGGCTACCCATCGTTCCTGCTTTTTGCCGGGCCGAACCAATTCATCTGGTATCGCATTGATCCACTGAGCGCCGATCGCTCACGGCTGCTGACGACGATCCTCGTGCCGAAATCCTACCTGGCGCTGCCGCAGTTCGACGCGTGCAAGGAGACGGCAAGCAAGGCACTTGTCGAATTTCACGGAGAGGACATGGACACCTGCACGGCGGTCCAGCGCGGCTTCTACTCGAGTGCGTTTCATCGCGGACGCTTGAGTCATTTGGAAATGCCCGTATGGCTCTTCTACCGATATCTAGCAGCGCGCTCGAAAGGCGTCTGGCCGACCGAGCAAACCTCCTCCGCGCCCAGCCAGAACGGGCGCGTGGGACCGATCCCCGTCGCGGCTACTTAAGGCATGGAACTACGCCTCTTCAAAACGCTCTGGGGACACACCACGGGTCTCGATGCCGCCGTCGCGGAGTGCCGCGAAAAGGGCTTCGATGGTCTTGAAGGTCCGAGCCCCGTTGCACCGCGAGGTCGCGCAGTGTTCCGTCAGCAGCTGGCAGATGAAGGGCTCAGCTATATCGCCGAGGTCTGCACTGCGGGGAGCTACGTGCCGCGTCCGGAGACGACAGTCGCGGAGCATCTCGCTTCTTTTCGCGAGCAGGCAGAAGCGGCAGCCGAGTGCGCGCCGCTCTTTCTCACTGTGCTCGCAGGTCGGGACGCATGGAGCGTTGCGGAGTGCGTGGAGTTCTTCGGAGCCGCTCATGTATTCGCCGAAGAACTCGGCGTGATCGCAAGCTTCGAGACGCATCGGAGCCGGTCATTGTTTCCGTGGATCACGCGCGACGTGCTGCAACAGCTCCCCGACCTGCGGCTCACGTGCGACTTCTCCCACTGGTGCTGCGTCTGCGAGCGTCTGGTGTTGGACGAAGAGCCGGAACTGCTCGCGCTCTTCGCTGCGCGCGCGCATCACATCCACGCCCGCATCGGCTACGACCAGGGTCCACAGGTGCCGCATCCCGGCGCACCGGAATATCACACCGCCCTCAAAGCCCACGAGCGTTGGTGGGGCGCGATCTGGGACGCACAGCAGCTCGCCGGCCGGCGTGTTAGCACCATGACTCCCGAGTTCGGCCCGGATGGATATTTGCACACGCTTCCCTTTACGGGCACACCGGTCGCTGATCTCTCGGAGATCAACCACTGGATGGCACGACGCCAGCGCGAGCGCTTCGCTTTGCATGACACTGCCGCGGCCGCCTGAGCCAGTTCTTCCCAAATGAACCCTGAACTCCTGTTTGAAGAAGATCTCCCCGGTGGCGGACTGTGGTCGTGGGTCTTGCGGAGGCACACGACACTGCGGATCACGGATCTCGAAGGCGGCGCGAACGTTGGATTCATGGCTTACGACGCCGATGCGCCGCTCGATCGTCTCAACCTTCCGGACACGCTCAAGGCGCAATACACCGCAAAGCTTACGCGTGGCCACGTGCTCATGAGCGACATGGGCCGCGCGTTGCTTTCCATCACCGAGGACACCTGCGGCTGGCACGATCCGCTCGGCGGCCACGACAACGCGGAACTCGTCCGGGCGAGATACGGCGAGTTCAATTACCAGCAGGCGAGCAACAACTGGTATCGCAACGCGCACGACAACTTCCTCGTCGAACTCGGCAAGCATGGCCTCGGCATGCGCGACTTTGTGATGAACGTGAATTTCTTCTCGCGGCTGAATGCCGATGCGGAAGGGAAGCTCACGTTTCATACTAACAATTCCACGGCCGGCGCTCACGTCGATCTCCGCGCTGAGATGAATGTGCTCATCGTCCTCAACACTTGTCAGCACCCGCTTGATCCCAAACCAACCTATGCTCCGAAGCCCGTCCGGCTCGGGATTTTCAAGACCTCGCCGCCGGGCGCGAATGACCAATGCCGCAACGCCCGCGCCGAGAACGGTCGCGCCTTTATTCTTACCGAGCGCCTCTTCGCAGACGTCCAGCCATGAAAGACCTAACATCGTTTCTGCAGAAGGCCGCCAAGCTCGTTCACCTTTCCGCCGCGACAGTTCGCACCGGCGTTGCAGCAGCACTGCATGCCCGAGCCGGGGTGCCGCTTCCTTCAACTTTCACTCAGCCAGCCGCCTCCGCGCCATCGGCCGAGTCGCCTTCCCGAAATTCAAAAGTGCCCCTCGCTTCGCGCGCGGAAACCTTGCCATGAGCACGCTCGTTTACACCGAAAGCCCACTTGATCCGGCCAATGCGATCTACGACTTCACGCTGCCCGCGGGCGACGGTTGGATGCACGAGATCAAGCGACGCCAGACGTTTCGTATCGTCGATCTGGAGGGAAACCAGGCCGCCGACACGCTGTTTTACAACGCGCAGGACATGAGCGACCGCTACTCCGCGCAGGACACCATCCGCGCGCAGGGTGCGATTTATCTAACAACCGGCACGAAGCTGATGTCGAGCGAAGGCCATGTGCTGCTGACCATCACTGCCGATACCTGCGGTCGACACGACACTCTCGGCGGCGCATGCGCGACGGAGAGTAACCAAGTCCGCTACAGCCTCGAAAAACGCTGGATGCACGCCTGCCGCGACACCTTCATGCTGCAAGTGCTTCGCTGGGGCCGCGGCGCCTCGAAGGCCGACATCACGCACAATATTAACTTCTTCATGAACGTGCCCGTCACGCCCGAGGGCGCGCTGAGCTTCGCCGATGGCGTGAGCGCCGGCGGTCGTTACGTGGAGATGCAGGCGGAGATGGACGTGATCGCGCTCATCTCGAATTGCCCCCAGCTCAACAATCCGTGCAACGCTTACAACCCCACGCCCGTGCAGCTGCTGATCTGGGATTAATTTCTATGCTTCCGTGGCTTTACCTCCTACTCGCCGTCGCTACCGAAACCACCTTCGGCATCACGCTGTTTCATTCACGCGGCTTCACAGTTCTCTGGCCTACGGTCGTTGCGATCCTCGCCGGTGGCGCAACTGTTGTCTTTCTCGGCCTGGCCATGAAGCACCTCCCGATCGGCCTCGCGGTCGGGATCTGGGGCGGCGCAGCCACGCTGCTAACCTTCGTTTATGGCATCCTTGTTTTGGGTGAATCCATGAACCCGGCCCGGCTCGTCTGCATCGCATTCATCGTGATTGGAATCTTCGGGCTAAAATTCACCACCGCCAGCTGATGCCTCTCTTCACAAAAGTTCTCATCGCAAACCGGGGCGAGATCGCCTGCCGCGTCATCCGCACCCTGAGGGCGATGGGCATCCGGTCGGTCGCGGTTTTCTCCGAGGCCGATCGCCACGCCGCGCATGTTTTCGATGCGGATGAAAGCGTCTGCATCGGCCCTGCACCAGCGCGCGAGAGCTACTTAAACGTCGAACGCATCTTCGCCGCAATCCGGGAGACCGGGGCGCAGGCAGTGCATCCCGGCTACGGATTCCTCAGCGAAAATGCGGACTTCGCGGAAGCGTGCGAGCGCGCGGGTGTGGCCTTCATTGGGCCGACCGCGGAACAGATTCGTTCGTTCGGTCTCAAGCATACCTCGCGAGAAATCGCGAAGGCACATGGCGTCCCGCTGCTGCCGGGAAGCGGCCTTCTCGCAAGCGCGGACGAAGCTCAACGCGAGGCGGAGCGAATCGGCTTTCCCGTTATGCTCAAGAGCACTGCGGGCGGCGGCGGCATCGGCATGCAGCTCTGCCACACGCAGGAAGAACTCGCCGCGAAGTTTGAGACGGTGCGCAATCTGGGACGCAACAACTTTAAGGATGATGGGCTGTATGTGGAGAAGTTCGTTTCTGTGGCGCGGCACATCGAGGTGCAGATCTTCGGCGATGGGCGCGGCAGTGTGATCGCCTTGGGCGAACGGGATTGCTCGACGCAGCGACGCAACCAAAAGGTGATCGAGGAATCCCCCGCGCCGCACCTGACTGATGTGCAGCGCAGTGAGTTGTGCGAAGCGGCAGTGCGACTGGGAACGGCCGTAGGTTACCGATCCGCAGGCACGGTTGAGTTCGTTTACGACGCGCAGGCAGCGGCGTTTTATTTCCTCGAAGTGAACACACGCCTGCAGGTCGAGCACGGCGTGACGGAGCTGGTCACTGGGATTGATCTAGTCGAATGGATGATCCGCACAGCCTCCGGCGAGTCTCCTAATCTCGCGGCATATCGCCACGCGCCTCGCGGCCATGCCGTCCAGGTCCGCATCTACGCAGAAGATCCGCAGAAGGATTTCCAGCCGAGTTCCGGACTGCTAACCGAAGTGCAATTTCCGAGCGACGTCCGCTGCGACCACTGGATCAGCGCGGGCACCGAAGTCTCGCCGTTCTACGACCCGCTTCTGGCCAAGCTCCTCGTCCACGCCGACACCCGAGACGCGGCCCAGGCGAAGCTCAGCGACGCACTGGCGGTGACCCGCATTGCTGGCTTCGAGACGAATGTCGATTACCTCGCGGAAGTCGTCGCTAGCCAGGAGTTCCGCGAAGGGAAAGTCTCCACCGGCTTCCTCCGCACCTTCGCGTATCACCCGCGCACGATCGAAGTGCTCAACGGCGGCACGCAAACTTCGGTGCAGGATTTCCCGGGTCGCATCGGCTACTGGGCCGTCGGCGTTCCGCCATCCGGACCGATAGACTCGCTAGCGTTCCGTCTCGGCAATAGCATCCTCGGCAACGATGATCGGGCCGCGGGCTTGGAGATTACGCTCACCGGGCCGACGCTCCGCTTCCATACAGCCACGGCAATCTGCCTCACCGGTGCTCCGATGCGGGTGAAGCTCGCGGGTGAGCCGGTTCCGTTTTGGCAGCCAGTGGTGGTGGAGGCGGGTCAGACGCTCGTGCTCGGCCTGCTGGAGGGCGCAGGCTGCCGCACCTATCTGGCGGTGCGCGGCGGCTTCGATGTGCCGGAATATCTCGGCAGCCGCTCGACCTTCACGCTCGGCCAATTCGGCGGACACGCTGGACGCGCACTTCGGGTCGGCGATCTATTGAAATTAAGCCAGAACGCGGAGGCCAACAGGCCGCGCGAGCTTCCCGCCGAGACTCTGCCCGCATACACGCATGGTTGGGAAATAGGCGTTCTCTACGGGCCGCACGGTGCCCCGGATTTCTTTACGCCGGGGGACATTGAGATGTTCTTCAGCACGGAGTGGAGAGTGCATTACAACTCCGCGCGCACCGGCGTCCGGCTGGTCGGCCCGAAGCCGCAGTGGGCGCGCAGGGACGGCGGCGAAGCCGGCCTGCACCCCTCAAACATCCACGACAACGCCTACGCCATCGGCGCGATCGATTTCACCGGCGACATGCCGATCATCCTCGGTCCGGACGGCCCGAGCCTCGGCGGCTTCGTCTGCCCGGCCGTCGTGGTGCAGGCGGAGCTTTGGAAAGTCGGGCAGCTTCGGCCCGGCGACCGGGTCCGCTTTCGGTGCCTCACTGAGCAGCAAGCAGCCGCCCTCGAAGCTGAGCAGGATGCGGTGCTCTTGTGTGGAATGGCGAACCCGCAGTGCCTCGATCTCGAAACAACATGGCACGAGCAAAGCCCAATTGTCCTTCGCCTCCCGTCTCGCGACGGCTCGCCGGGGATCGTCTGCCGCGCCGCGGGCGACAAGTACCTGCTCATCGAATGCGGACCGCTCGTGCTCGACCTCGACCTGCGCTTTCGCATCCACGCGCTGATGACGTGGTTCGAACAACGCGCGCCGCAGGGGATCATCGATCTCACGCCCGGCATCCGCTCGCTCCAGGTCCACTACGACTCGCGCGTGCTGCCGCGCGCGGAGTTGCTCGCTCTTGTGGAAGAAGGAGAGCGCGCGCTGGTCTCCGCTAACGACCTGGAATTACCCACGCGCATCGTCCACCTCCCGCTTTCGTGGGACGATCCGGCCACGCGGCTCGCGATTGAAAAATACATCACCGGCGTTCGCCCCGATGCGCCTTGGTGCCCAAGCAATATCGAGTTCATCCGCCGCATCAACGGCCTCGACTCGATGGAGCAGGTGAAAGAAATCCTCTTTAGCGCGAGCTATCTCGTGCTTGGACTCGGCGACGTTTATCTGGGCGCGCCAGTCGCCACTCCGCTGGATCCGCGTCAGCGTCTCGTCACGACAAAATACAATCCTGCGCGCACATGGACGGCGGAAAACTCCGTCGGCATCGGCGGCGCGTATCTTTGCGTTTACGGAATGGAAGGGCCGGGCGGATATCAGTTCGTTGGCCGGACGGTGCAGATGTGGAATCGCTTCAAGACCACTGCCGATTTCGCCCCGGGCAAGCCGTGGCTGCTGCGCTTCTTCGACCAGATCCGCTTCTATCCCGTGAGCGAATCGGAGCTGCTCCAAATGCGGGATGACTTTGTGCAAGGCCGCTTCAAGCTGCGCATCGAGAAGACGATGTTCCGGCTCCGCGATTACCACCAGTTCCTACGCGACATCGCGCCCGATGCGGCAGCCTTCAAAGCAAAGCAACAGGTGGCCTTCGAAGGCGAGCGCGACCGCTGGATCGCTGCCGGGCTGGACGTGGTCTCGACCGACGAAGGAGAGACGCAGCCGGAAACCGAAGCGCTACACCTTCCCGACGGCACCTTCGCTGCGCGCGCACCACTCCCCGCGAATGTCTGGCAGGTACTTGTGAAAGCGGGCGACGAAGTGAGTGAAGGCGACAAGCTCATCATCCTCGAAGCTATGAAAATGGAAATCCCAATCACCGCGCCGTCGAGCGGTCGTGTGAGCCAGGTCCTCTGCGCGCCCGGCAAGCTCGTCACCCCAGGCCAGGCACTCTGCCTCGTAGAAAGCAAACCATGAACGGCAAACCCACACTCCGTTTTCCTGCGCTGATTCTGGATTCTCTGCGCGCTGACTACGCCGCCGGGCGCGAGCCCGCCGACGTGCTGCGAGAAGTTCACCGCCGCATCGCCGAACGCGGCGACGACGCGGTGTGGCTCCACTTGCCGCCGCTGGAGGAGCTGCTCACCAAGCTTCCCACCGATCGCTCTCTGCCGCTCTTCGGCGTCCCGTTCGCAGTGAAGGACAACATCGACGTCGCGGGATGGCCGACCACTGCCGCGTGTCCGCAGTTTTCCTACATTGCCGAGCAAGATGCAGGTGTCGTCGCGCGGCTGCGGGCGGCGGGAGCGATCCCCATTGGCAAGACGAACATGGACCAATTCGCGACGGGCCTTGTGGGAACGCGGTCGCCTCATGGTATTCCGCGATCTGTTTTCGACGAACGCTACATTTCCGGCGGCTCGTCCTCAGGTTCGGCGGTCGCTGTTGCCGCGGGCCTCGTCGCGTTTTCGCTCGGCACCGACACCGCCGGCTCTGGTCGCGTGCCAGCGGCCTTCAATGACATCGTAGGGCTTAAGCCAACCCGCGGCCTGCTCAGCATGCAAGGCGTAGTGCCGGCCTGTCGCTCGTTGGATTGCGTTTCTGTCTTCGCCAGGAGCGTCGCTGATGCGCAAGCCGTGCTCGCCATTGCGGAGGGGTGCGAGACCGGAGAGGCGTTTCCCCGGAAGCGCCCGCCGCTGTCCAAACGTTGGCGCACGCCGATGCGCGTCGGCGTGCCCGCTGCGGATCAGCTCGAGTTCTTCGGCGACACGGAAGCCGCAGCACTCTTTGCGGCAGCGGCTGAGCGGTTGAGCCAACTCGGTCACGAGCTGGTCGAAATCGATTTCGCGCCGTTTCGTGACGCCGCGCGACTCCTCTACGCCGGACCTTGGGTTGCCGAGCGCCTCGCTGCAATCGAGCCCTTCGTCGAATCACAGCCCGACGCTCTTCACCCCGTCGTCGAGCAAATAATCAAAGGTGCGTCGCGCTACAGCGCGGTCGATACCTTTCGTGCCATTTACGAACTCGAGAGACTTCGCGCCCTCGCCGCCCGCGAGTGGACCAAGGTGGATGCGCTCCTGCTGCCGACAACCGGCACGACCTACACCGTGGAGGAAGTGCTGGGCGATCCAATTCAGCTCAACACGAACCTCGGTGCCTACACGAACTTTGTGAACCTGTTGGACCTCTGCGGTTTCGCAGTTCCGGCGGGCTACCGCCATTCGAATCGCCTGCCCTTCGGCGTCACATTGCTCGCACCGGCATTCGAAGAAGGTAGTGTCGCGACACTCGCACGAGAGTTCCTAGGTGAAGCCCCAGCGCCAGCTCCGCATGACGCTTCGATCGCCCTTGCCGTGGTGGGCGCGCACCTTTCCGGACAGCCGCTCAACCATCAACTCACCAGTCGCGGCGCCAGCCTGCTGCGCACCTGCCGCACCGCGCAAAACTATCGCCTCTTCGCTCTAGCAAGGACCACTCCGCCCAAGCCGGGCTTGGTCCGCACCGCGGAGCCAAGCGGCTCAGGAATCGAGGTGGAAGTCTGGTCACTCACCGCCGCGCAGTTTGGCGACTTCGTCGCGGAGGTCCCACCGCCGATGGTGATCGGCACGGTCGAGCTGGAGGACGGAACCTGGTGCAAAGGATTCCTCTGCGAGCCTTTCGCTCTCAAAGCGAGCGAAGAAATCACTTCCCACGGCAGCTGGCGCAGTTACTTGAGCCTTTAATGCGACCACTCACGTCTGCGCGCGAGGACCGGCGGAAATAGCAACGACGCTATTGCAGGCAACCAACCCGCCCCACTCTTGCTTGAAACATCCGGGAAGATCTGCAAACGTAGCCGAGATATGGAGTGCCGGTGCCGATCCGGAAGCTAGCAAAGAGACACGGAGCGATGCACAACGGATGGATATGCAGTCCTTGAAAGGGCCTTTGATCCCTGTAAGTGGAGCGGGTGAAGGGAATCGAACCCTCGTATGCAGCTTGGGAAGCTGCCGTTCTACCATTGAACTACACCCGCGTGTTTAGAGCGACTACTGCCAAGTTATGACGTCGTCTTTCGCAGTGCCTGCGTTTTTATCATCTTTGCCGCCGACGCCATCTCTGCCCAGCGACCAAGCGATGACGCCTGTGCTTAATCCTCCGTCCGGAGGAGTGCCTTTAGTTCCCGCGTTCGCTGAATACGGGTTCGCGACTAAATTATTGTAGTCCGCATCGATTACCAATCGATAATATCCATCGGCCCCGCCCCATGGATCCAAATATTGGCCCTTACTTCCAATTCCTGTGCGTTCCTTTGCCTCTTTTCCTAAGTTTTTAGCATCTTGCGCTTCCAAAAACCGGATCTTCCTTGGATTCATATCTTCCACCAATTTTTTATCCCGACTAACGTTGCTACGGAGAATGTCCATAAGCTTTGCGTTATCGTCTCGGCTATTGATCTGGAGATCACCCTCAGGAGGCGTGGAACTCAGCGTCGGGTACTTTCCGTACTCGGTGTAATAGCCTTTTATCGCCGTCACGATTGCAAGCGCGTCGTTTTTCGCCTGGACCCTTTTCGCGGACTCAAGCGCTCCGTTGATCGTAGGAACCAGAATCCCAATCAAAACAGCAATAATCGCGATAACGGTGAGTAGCTCGACTAGGGTAAAGCCAGAGGAGCGTCGATTCGGTGGGAGGAGGGTCATAGAAAGGGGGAGTTCTGTTTCTAAAGAATAGCCGGTGGGCTTCGCTTTTGCAATGTTGATAATGCTTTACTACTCATCGCGTCGGGGTCACTGGGAGACATCCTAAGGGAACAAGGGCGCATCTACATGGGCCATTTCTGGTGAGCCATGTCATTCATCCGCCCATAGGGCAGGTGACCGTGTCTCTTCAAGCTCACCTGAGGTGCTTATCGTGTGCAGCCGAGGATGTTCTGGACGGGGAGAGAAACTGGATCTACTCCTCGGTTGGGTAGGAAAATGTTATAGTCTTGTCTCGTGCGGGGCTGTTTTCCTCCGTCACCGTGAAAAACGACGTCGTGTGGAATAGATGTGAACTCTCCAACTCTGGCGAAGGTCTCTCGGGCGGCGTCGGAACTGTTGATGCATTTCTCGCGGAGTTGAGGGTCGTCGTTGAGGGCGCTGACGAATAGCAGGGTGGCTTGACGGCGATCTTCGATGTTTTTCCAGTCTCTCATGTGTTTTGGGTTCTATTGTTGATTGCTTTGTGGCGGTGCGGTTTGGAGCCTCACCTTTTTCTGCAGCCCCACGATGTGAGCGTTCATGGCCTGCAAATTCTTCTGGAATCGCGGATCGCTGCGTAGCGCATCATAGCGCGGGTCGCGTTCGATGAGGCGGCGGCTCACCGCAATGATTGGGAGATATTTCTCGAAGATCTCGTAGGCGACTGCAGGATTTCCGAGGGCGGCTTCGGTGGCGGCGAGGCTGTTGAGATGGTCGGGCTGGTTGGCTTCTTGTCCTAGGATGACTTTTTCGATGTCCCTCGCCTCCTCCAGAAGCTGTCGTCCTTCAGCGACTTGTCCCATTTGGAGGAGAGCGAAGCCTCTTCCTGAAAGGTAGCTAATCGAGCCGTAGAAAAAGCTGCCGCCTTTCCGATCCGACTCCATGAGCTTGCCGTAAAGAGCGGCGGCCCGTGGATAATCACGCGAATAAAGAGCTTCCTGGGCGGCGATTAATGGTGGGTAACTTTGCTTTGGAAAATCGCGCAGCAATTCCTCGATCATGGCGCGGCCTTCCGCGAAGTCGCCGTGTAGCAGCTTGAGCTCACATAGGCCGAGGCGGCCGTCGGGTTTGTCTGGGAAGAGATCGACGAACTTCTGGTACTGCGCGGCGCTTTCCTCATCCATCCCCAGGTCGGCGTAAGCGTCCGCGATGAGACTTAGATAGTCCTGGCTTTTGGCGAAGATTTTCAGAAGGGAAAACCAGTTCAGTGCGCGGTCGGTCTGGCCGTAAAGCTTCTGAATGCACCCAATCGTGCGAGCCGTGTTAGCCACGTCCATGCTGAGCTCAAAGTAGGTGTGGATCGCTTCGGAGCCCTCCTCGAGGCGGCCCACGAGGAAGGCCACGTTGGCCTTGGCTTGGTAAACTGGGGCAGAGTTCGGCGCGAGTTCGATGGCTTTGGCGATGGCGGCGTCGGCTTGCGCTTGGTAGGCAGCGGGATTCTCCACGCCGTACCAGGAGCGGTTCATGAGGGCGAGGGCTAGCAACGTGTAGCCGCGAGTGGCTTTGGGATCTGCCTGGAGCGCTTTGCGAGCACAGGCGATGGTCTGATCGAGCGCTTCCACGGTAAACCGCGAGTAATACTCTTCGCCAGCGGCCAAAAGATCGCGCGCCTCGGGGTTGGCCGTGGTGAATTGCGGATCCGACTCTTCCAGATGTTCACCGCCGCCGGTGAGCAGTTCGTTCACCAACCGAGGCAAAGGATCGGTGTTTCCGGCGCTCGCGAAACCGATGATGCGGCGCGTGAAGCGGCCCTGATGCACGTCGAACCACTGCAGGGCGAACTTGCGCCCGCTCGCGGTTTTCCGGGTAACTCCGGCAACGAGATGAGGCGCGCCGGCAGCTTTGGCTTCTGCTGCAAATGTTTTGGTCCAACCGTGCTGGCTGGAGAGCGGTTTGATTTGCCGTCCGGCGTCTTGCAGCGACTTGAGGATGACGTTGGTGGCTGCTGTGCCAGAGCGGGAAGAGGCGCTTACCTCATCGAGATCGAGAATGGGCAGAACGGTGACCGCATGGCTGGCCAGATCCTGCTGGCGCACTTTCTCCTCAAGGTTGTGCATCTGTAGCGTCCAGACAATCCCTGTTCCCGCTAGGACGAGGCAGAGCAATCCAGTGGCGGAAAGAATGCGGTTGCGGCGGACCCAACGCCAACCCTGCTCCACGCGTGAAACGGGGCGGGCAATGATCGGACGCCCGTCGAGCCAGCGCTGGAGATCATCGGCGACGTCGCCGGCATTCTGATAGCGAGCGGCAGGTTCTCGCTCGAGGCAGCGTGCGCAGATGGTCTCCAGGTCGCGGTCGGCTTCGGGAACGAGAGTGCGGAGCTTTGGAGCCGGGGTCTCCGACGCCTCTTTGACTACGGCCCAGGCGTTGCTTCCGACAAACGGCGGCCGGCCGGAAAGGAGTTCGAAAAGAATCGCGCCCAAACTGTAGATGTCTGCGGTTCTCCCGAGCTCGTCCGCCTTTCCGACGGCTTGTTCTGGCGCGAGATACCCCGGCGTGCCAAACACGGTGAGCGATTGCGTGAGATCGGAGGGGCGGTCCAGCCATTTGGCCAATCCGAAGTCTGCCACGAGCGGCTCGCCCTGGCCGTCGAGGAGGATGTTGCCGGGCTTTAGATCGCGGTGCAGAACGTCTTTCCCATGCGCGTATTGCATGGCCCTGGCCACTTTGGCCATGAGCAGAACGGAATCGCGCGTGGAGGGTCGGCCATGATCGGTGAGACAACCGCCGCCCGCCAGCTTCATGCTGAAAAAGGGCAACCCGTCTTCCCCGGTGCCGACCTCGTAGATCGGAAGGATGTTTGGGTGGTCGAGACTGGCCACCGTTTCCGCCTCCCGTTGGAGACGTTGAGCTGCCTCGGTGTCGCCATCGCGCAACGGGAGCAATCGCTTGAGAGCCACGATGCGGTTGGATTTCGGCTGGCGGGCGCGGTAAATGATGCCCATGCCGCCGCGGCCGATTTCCTCCAGCAGCTCGTAGCCGCCGAGCCGCCAATTGCCGTCGGGAATGTCCGAGAAATCGAGTTTTTCCGCTTCCTGCAACTCCGGGTCGAATCCCGCGGAGAGCCTGTTGGAGAGCAATTCCCGGTCGTTCATCGGCTGGAGCCCGCGATTAAAAGATCATACAGGTAGCGAAGCTCCTCTTCGACCTCGCCTGGAGTATCGACGGTTTCTGCCACCTCCGCGCGCAGCAAGCTGCGATAGCGCTCGCGCAGCCGCTTGACCAGGGTGCGGACCGTGGCTCCGGGCATGCCCAGAACTTCCGTGGCTTTCTCGTAATTCCAATCATCCACGTTCAAGGAGAGAAAGGGGCTGAGCTCTACGAAGACGCGTTCCCGGCCCGCGCGGACGCATTCTTCCTTCAGCTGATCCAGGGCGCGCTCGGACAGGGTCCCGGCCCAGCTCACATCGAAAAGCCGTTCTGGACTCCAACCTGGCTCCGCCTCAGCGGGGATGTCGTTGTCAGTACGGGAGAGCTGCTGCCCTCCGCCCCGCTTCAGGGCGCGTGCTCCATCGCGCGCGTCGAGGAGGAAGTTCTGCAGCGACGTCAGCAACAGCGCGCGGAATTTCCCTCTTTCCTGATCCGCATGGAGGAGAAAATCCGAGGTGACGATTTTCATAAAGAAATCCTGCGCCAGATCCTCAGCATCCTGAGGCCCGTAACCTTTGCGGCGGATGAAATCGTGCACTGGCCGCCAATAAATGCGGCAGAGCTGGGCCAGGGCGTCGCGAGCTTTCTCGATTTCGGAGCGGTTGGAGCGGGAAGCGACGATAATGCTCCACCGCGTGGTCACAAAGTAGCGATCCTCGCCAGAGTTGTGTTGATCCTTCGGCTCCACAACTCCGAAAACTGTCTTTTTTGCTCAAAAATTGCAACTTTATCCCACCAGTCATCTGACAACGTGCGTTTCTCCCTTTTCGGGAGCGAATTGCGACTATGAGTCCTGAGAGCTGCCGCTGAGGCGAAGAGGGCGGTCCACTGGACCGAACCTGCCTACCGCCGCGGAGCTTGTAGGATGTTGCTGCGGCTCCTGCTGAAAAGCCTCATCCAGCGTTGCCGACAACTCAGTCGACGCCTGACTCGCTTCCAGCGCCCACATTGCCATCGCGGCTACTTCTGCCATCTGCGCGGGAAAGTCGGCATCTTCCTTTCGCAAAATCCAGCGCATGAGTTCGAGCCACGTTTCTGGCGTGCTCAATTCGGCAAAGAAAGGTCCGGCTTCAGCTTCTTGTTCAGCGCGGATCTTGAGGAGGTGTTCGTAGAGGTCTTTCATGGGGGTTACTGCTTTAAGGATGAGTTGGTGCCTGCGCTTCCGGGGACAAAAGTGCGTGGCTCGGTCGCGCGTGGACGCACCACGAGGGGAGTGGAGGAACGGCCGGTCCTTCCTGCGGCGGGTTGCGGCTGCCCTAAGTTGGCCGCAAGTCTTACGGAACTCGGCTGGATCACCCGGCTGCCCCGGCTAATGCGCCGCTTCCAACGCCGTTGTTTCGCTCTAGCGCGCCTGACTCCTTCGCCGAACATCGTTACGGCCAGACCTGCGGCCGCCAGGATCAGCCAATCTGGCGTGGTTAAAACAAAGGTATCCGCCAGCGCAAACAGCGGCGAAAAGAGAGTGTAATCGGAGATTCCCATGGTGAGTCTTCACCATGTCCTACGGGATCTAAAATCGATTGTTTCAGGCTTTCTGAAATATTTTCACACGCCGGCCTTATGCCCGCGGATGGGCGGAATCATAGACCTTTTTGATGCGTTCGGTCGTCACGTGCGTGTAGATCTGCGTGGTGGAAAGGCTGGCGTGACCGAGGAGACTCTGCACACTGCGGAGGTCGGCTCCGGCGTCCAACAGATGCGTGGCGAAGCTGTGACGCAGCTTATGTGGGCTGATCTTCAGCGGGATGCTCGATGCCGCGAGGTATTTCCGGAGCATTAGCCAGATGGAACGCACGTTGATGCGCCGACGTTGTTTATTGATGAAAAGCGGCCCACTGCGGACGTTGGCGACACTTTGGTATTTCGAAATGCAGGTCAACGCCCGGCTGCCCACTGGACAGATGCGTTCTTTTGCCCCCTTGCCCATCACGCGAACCGCCTCCGAGTACGGGTCGAGGTCCGCGACATTGAGCCCGGCGAGTTCCGACAAACGCAGCCCGCTGCTATAGAAGAGCTCCAGAATCGCCGCGTCGCGCTGGGGCATCCAGGTGGGCGCTTGTTTCGTGGGCGGCAATTGCAGCGGCAGGGCAAACAACTCGTCGATCTGCGCGATCGTCAGCACCACGGGCAACCGCCGGCCCATCTTCGGGAGCTGCACCTCTTTGGCCGGGTTGGTGCCAAACCCATGCCGCTCCATTAAGAAGCGGAAGAAGCTCCTATAGGCCGCAAATTGCAGGCGGATGTACGAGCGGGCGACTTCCGCCTTCATCTGGTTCAGGAGGAAATTGCGGAAAAGGTTCGCATCTGCCGTGTCCCAGCCGGTGAATTTTGCTTCAGCGCGCACTTTTTCCAGCGCCTGACGATAGGCAATGATCGTCCGCGGCGAGGAGTTTCGCTCCACTTCCAGATATTGGAAAAATGCATTCTCCAGCCGCTGATCTCTCACCTTGAGGAGCGACTTGGGCGTGGATTTGGAGGCAGGCATCTGGAAACGGAGCGAACCGGCAGCGACCGGACACCGCATCATACATGCAGACGAAATTGCGAAAAGCCTGGAGATCAGCTG
>DASVRY010000157.1:0-3699 GCA_036388395.1 Chthoniobacteraceae bacterium | reverse complement strand
GCCAGGCTGAAAGAACTGCCTCACCGGTAGGTGGCATTCGAGGTCTCCCGCAGGCCGCGCTGGTGGCCAGGATCCGCGGTCGGGTTTGTGCGCTGCTGAATCCTGTGGAGAAGAGGCTCAAAATCTACTGGAAACCAGTCGCCCCGCAGCGGCGGCTTTGCAAATTCACGTGCGCCTTTCGCCAACGATGTGCAGAAGTGTTGGTGCTCATACGGCTTCGAACAGCTAGATACTGCTGAGGTGTGAAGCCGGTGAAACGTTCTACGTGCTCGCCGCCGGTGCTCCAACTAGGAGGAGCTGCGATGGACCTGAAAACGGCGGCGATGCGCGAGTGGCGTGAGCGCATTGGCTCGGCGGAACGAGCGTGTGAAATGACTCTGGTCGTAGAAGCCGCAATCGAGCGCGATCTGTCCGACCGGGGTATCCGTCTGCTCGAGCTGACGGCGCGCCATGAGGAGGCGCACGCGCAGGAGGTAATCGCGCGGGGTCATGCCAAAGAGGCGTTGGAACTCGCGCTGGAGCTGACTCACGGAAATGTGCGCACGCGCCGCGAGATGGGCGACGGAGATCGGTTCAGCATAGTGCTCGAGCACAAATTCACAGGCTGCAGTCAGTCGGTCATACTGGCCTGGCGACGCGCTTGTTCCGGTGAAAGGCCGCAGGACGCCTGCGAGCCCGCACACCTCGCCGGCTCGGTTTCGCACCGGTAGTTTGCTCGAAAAATACCACTGCGGAAGCCCGTTGGAATCCTGCACAAGCCAGACTTGATCAATCAGCGCACGTCCGGTGTTCATCACGCGAGCGTCCTCGTCGATGTACTGCGCGGCAAGGGCGGGGGGATGAAAGTCGAAGTCGGTTCGACCAATCATTTCCGACTCCGAGGTGACACCATGGAGCCTGAGCGTGCCCGCACTCACGCGCATGAAGCGGTGCTTGCGATCTTTGACAAAGAGGTAGACCTCGGGCACGTGATCG
Organism: Chthoniobacteraceae bacterium; assembly: GCA_036388395.1. GTDB lineage: Bacteria > Verrucomicrobiota > Verrucomicrobiia > Chthoniobacterales > Chthoniobacteraceae > DASVRY01. Next base: position 2,724 of record DASVRY010000157.1, on the reverse strand, counting down.
AAGAGGTCGAGGAAGGTTCCCGGTGCAGCGACTTGCTCGAAGAACGCGCCGACCAGAGATGCGGAGGAGCTTATGCCGCGCATGCGGTGATATTACAAAAAGCTGCGGCTCGTGTGAAAGCCGGAAAGTCGATTCCTGTGCAAGCTCCTCACATGCTCGTTTCCCCTCGGCGTCTCGCCGCATTGTGCCTTGGACTGAGTCTGGTGCTCGGCGGCGCGGGTCGTGCCGCCGAGCCGGTGCGGATTACTTTCAACAAGGACATCCGGCCTATCCTGTCGGAGAACTGCTTCTATTGTCATGGGCAGGATCCCGAGCATCGTGAAGCTGACCTGCGGCTCGACCTGAAGGAAGAGGCGATGCGGGATCTCGGCGGGTATGCAGCGATTGTGCCGGGGAAACCGGACGCGAGTGAGCTGCTCCTGCGGCTGACGTCGCACGACCGCGACGAGGTGATGCCGCCGCCGAAGGCAAACCGCCGCGTGACGCCGGAGCAGGTCGCGCTGCTTCGCCGTTGGATCGAGGACGGCGCGGAGTACGAGAAGCATTGGGCCTTTCGCACACCGGAGCGAGCGGCGGTGCCGAAGGTGCAGAATGAGGGATGGGCGCGGACGGAGATCGACCGGTTCGTCCTGAAGCGGCTCGAGGCGGAGAAGCTTTCCCCATCACAAGAGGCGAAGCCGGAAGCGTGGCTGCGTCGGGCGAGCTTCGATACCACGGGACTCGCGCCGAGCTTAGGAGAGCTGGACGCCTTTGCCGCCGACGTGAGCGCTCGTGGCGAAACGGCTTACGGAGCGGCGGTCGATCGGCTGCTGGCCTCGCCGCGCTTTGGGGAAAGGCTGGCCATTGATTGGCTCGACGCGTCGCGATACGCCGATACGCACGGCTTCAACAACGATTCCGCGCGCACGATGTGGCGCTGGCGCGACTGGGTGATCGACGCCTTCAATGAGAACAAGCCTTATGATCGGTTCATCACCGAGCAGCTCGCGGGTGATCTGCTGCCGGAGGCGACGCTGGAGCAGCGCCTGGCCACGGGCTTTTCGCGCAATCATGTGATCAGCTCCGAGGGGGGGATCATCGACGAGGAATACCGGGTCGAGTACGTCGCCGATCGAGTCCGGACGACGAGCATGGCGTGGCTCGGTCTCACGGCGGAGTGCGCGCGGTGCCACGACCACAAGTTCGATCCAATTACGCAGAAGGATTACTACCGGCTGTTCGCGCTTTTCAATCAGGTGCCCGAGAACGGCGAAGACGGCCGGGTGGCGAATGCAGCGCCGCTGATTGCCGCGCCGACGCGCGAACAGGCGGCAGAGCTCGCGCGACAGGAAGACGAGCTGGCGAAGCTCGATACCCAGCTTCAGGCGCAGCATGCGACATGGCAGTGGGATGAAAAAGCCCACAGCGAGGTGGAGAGGGCGGCAGCGGCAGCGTTGGCGCTGGTACCGCAGGAGGAGATGGCTTTTCACCTCGCCGCTGATGATGCGGAGCCGAAGGAGAAAGCGTGGAGCTTTTCTGCTGGTGCGCCGGCCCTGAGGGGAGGCGTTACTGGGCAGGCGTGGCATTCCGCGGGAGCGAATCCTTTAGCGACGATCGACGGAGCGCAGGTGAAGTTCGATCATCCGACCGGCTTCACGCTCAGCCTGTGGATCGCCCCTGCGGAGGATAATCCGGCGGATGTGGCGCTGATTTCCAATCAGAACTACCAGAGCAAGCCCGCCGCGGGAGATTACGGGAAAGGGCAGGAAGTGCGGCTCGTGAATGGGGAACTCGAGCTGAGGATGAATGCGCGCTTTCCCGCGTATGCGGTGCGGATCGCAAGTGAAGGGGCATTGATTCGTCCGGGTGCGTGGCAGCACGTGGCGCTCGCCTACGATGTGCCGAAGGTGAAGCGCGGCCCCCGCGCTTCGACGATCCGAATGTTTGTCGATGGGCGCGAGGTGCGGACCCGCGCGATCGCGGATGGCCTCGACACAGCGCCGTCGGGATCGCCTTATCTATTGGGCTCAGATGGAGCACCGGACAGCGCGAAGTATCGCGGTGCGATCGATGAGCTGCGCGTCTTCAAGCGGGCGCTGAGCAGTCCGGAATTGCATGCGATCTTTTCGGTCGCCGCGCTGCCGTGGGCGCTCCAGCAACAGGCGAGCGGCGCTGCGGGGGAACGAGAACAAGCGTGGCTCCGAGATGCCGTGCAAAGGATGCGTGAACCTCGAGTAAAGGACCTTGCAGATCAGCGTGCTGAGCTGTGGCAACGGCATCTAGAGCTCAGGCGGGCGCTTCCGACGGCGATGGTCATGGCAGATCTGCAACCCCAGCGAGCAACATTTCTCCTCATGCGCGGCCAGTATGATGCGCATGGTCCACAGGTTGATCCAGGGGCCTTGGAAGAATTGCTCGTCCCGTGGCCAGTAAATGCGCCGCGCAACCGCCTCGGCCTCGCGCAGTGGTTTACGCGCCCCGATCATCCGCTCACCGCCCGCGTCGTGGTCAACCGCTTCTGGCATCAGCTTTTCGGCACCGGGCTGGTCAAGACGCTGGAGGACTTTGGCTTTCAAAGCGAGTGGCCAAGTCATCCTGAGCTGCTCGATACGCTTGCCCGGGACTTCGTCGATGGCGGCTGGAACGTGAAGGCGCTCTTCAAGCAGGTCCTTCTCTCCTCGACCTATCGCCAGAGCTCCCATGCCTCGGCGGAAATGGTCGCGCGTGACCCGGAAAATCGACTGT
>DASVRY010000156.1:0-5073 GCA_036388395.1 Chthoniobacteraceae bacterium | reverse complement strand
GCTTTCGTAGAGCGCGGCGAGGATGAGGAAGACGAAGAGCAACGACATGCCGAAGACGACCGCAGGCGGAACACCTTGCTGCGCTTTCTTCTCCTGGAACGACATGCCGGCGTAATCGAAGCCCATCTCGCTCGGCATGGTATCCGCGAAGGTTGCTTCGAGCGCCCTCATCGCGTCCTGCGAGCTGTAGCCCGGCGCGGCGGTGGCGTTGACTTGCGCGGCGCGGTAAAGGTTGAAGCGCATCGTGAACTCGGGGCCGCTGCTCGGCTTCACGGTGGTGACGGTGCTGAGCGGGACCATCTCGTTGTTCGAGTTTCGCACATGAAAGAGGCCCACGTTTTCCGCCTTGGTGCGGTAGTCGCCTTCTGCCTGCACGAAGACCTGCCATTGGCGTCCGAAGCGGTTGAAGTAGTTCACGAAGTAACCGCCCATGAAGGTCTGCAGCGTCTGGCTGACTTGCGTGAGATCGACGCCCTGCGCGAGGACCTTGTCGCGATCCACATCGATGAGGACCTGTGGGACGGTCGGCAGGAACGTGCTGGTGGCAGTGGCGATCTCCGGACGCTTGCGCGCAGCTTCGAGGAAGCGGGCGAGGTTCTCTCCGAGGAAAGCCACGTCGCGACCGGCGCGATCCTCAAGCATGAAGGTGACACCGCCGGAGGTGCCGATGCCGGGAATCGCCGGCGGCGGGAAGGAAAAGGAGGTTCCTTCCGGGATGCCGGCGAGCCGGTCGTTGATGGCTTTCTTGACCGCGGCGTATTGCTCCTCGGGAGCCTTGCGCTCGCCCCACGGCTTGAGCGTGATGAAGAAGAACGAGTTGAAGGTGGTGTTGACGGTGCTGAGCAGATAGAAGCCAACAACGGTCGTGACGTGTGCCACGCCGGGTGTGTTCAGCAGCGCATCCTCGACCTTCCGCGCCGCATCGCTCGTGCGCTCCATGGACGCCGCGAAGGGGAGCTGCAGTGAGCCGTAGAGGTAGCCTTGGTCCTCTTCCGGCAAGAAGCCCGAGGAGAGTCGCGATCCTGTGTAGCCCGCAGCCACTGCGAAGAGGACAAGCAGCACCATGCTGATCCCGCCCTTGCGGATCGCGAGGCGCGACGTGCTCACGTAACCATTGGTGACTCGGCCGAAGACACGATTGAACCAGCCGAAGAACCATCCGAGCGGACCCCGCGCCGGTTTGCGCGGCTTCAAAAGCAATGCGCAAAGCGCCGGGCTCAAGGTGAGCGCGTTGAACGCGGAAAGAATGACTGACACCGAAACCGTGAGCGCAAACTGCTGATACATGCTGCCGGTAATCCCGGGAATGAACGCCGTCGGCACGAAGACCGCCGTGAGCACAAGGGCAATGCCAACGACGGGGCCGGATACTTCCTGCATCGCTTTGAGCGTCGCATCGCGCGGCGTCATGCCGTGTTCGATGTGATGCTCGACGGCCTCAACGACGACGATGGCGTCGTCAACGACCAGGCCGATCGCCAGCACGAGGCCGAAGAGCGCCAGCGTATTGATCCCGAAGCCGAACATCGGAAAGAGCATGAACGTGCCGATCAGCGAGACGGGCACAGCGCAGAGCGGGATCAACGTCGCGCGCCAGCCCTGCAGGAATAGAAAGACCACGATCAGCACGAGCACGATCGCCTCGACCAGGGTGTGCAGGATCGACTCGATACCGGCGCTCACCGCCTGTGTCGTGTCGAGTGCGACCGTGTAATTTAGGTCGGCTGGGAACTGCTTCGACACCCGCTCCATCAGCGCCTTCACACCTTCGGCGGCTTCAAGCGCGTTGCTGCCGGGAAGCTGATAGCAGGCCAGGTTCGCAGCCGGTTTGCCGTCCAACCGCCCGACCGTGTTGTAGATCTGGGCGCCGAGTTCGATTCGCGCGACGTCTTTCAGGCGCAGCAGCGAGCCGTCCGGGTTTGCGCGGACGACAATTTGTTCGAACTCCTCGATGCTGGTCAGCCGGCCGGGAGCACGCACCGTGTAAGTGAATTCCTGCCCCCGGGGTGCGGGCTCGCCGCCGATCTGCCCGGCCGGGTTCACCGTATTCTGCGCGCGCATTGCGCTGATGATGTCGGCAACGGTCACGCTCAACTTCGCGAGCTGGTCCGGCTTCACCCACAGACGCATCGCGTATTGACCGGCACCGAATACGTTCACATTCGAGATCCCCGGCACCCGTGTGAGCTGGTCCACCAGGTTGATGTTCGCGTAGTTCGCGAGGAAGACGTTGTCATAGGTGCCCTTCGGCGAATTCAGTCCGATCAGGAGCAGCGGCGCGGAGGTCGATTTGATGACGGAAACGCCCGCAGCCACCACGTCACTCGGCAGTTGCGAGCTGGCTTGGTTCGCCCGCATCTGAGTGAGGATGTGGTCCACGTTCGGGTCAGTGCCGACCTCGAAGTTCACCGTGATGCGGATCGAGCCGTTCGCATTCACCGACTGGATGAAGTTACTGCGATCCACGCCGCTCATCTGCTGCTCGATCGGAGTCGAAACCGATTGCTCGATCGTCTGCGCATCGGCACCGGTGTAGTTGGCGCGGACCTGGATCTCCGGCGGAACGATGTTCGGATATTGCGAGACCGGCAGTTGGATCAACGCGACGCCGCCCGCGATCGTCATCAGAATCGCGATGACGATCGCGACGATGGGGCGATTGATGAAGAACTTCGACATGGCGCAGCGGCTTAGCGGTTCGGGCCAGCCGGCCCCGGCGTGGCAGCGCCCGTCGCGGCTGGCGCTGCCGCACCCGGCGTATGCATCGCAGACGGCGGCGACGGCCTCCACGGCTTCGGATTTACCACCGTGCCTTGGGTCGCCTTCTGCGTGCCTTCGACGACGATGCGTTCACCCGGCTTGAGTCCCTCCTCAACGATCCATCTTTGCTCCACACGGCGCCCCATCTTAACGGGCCTGATCTCCGCTTTGTTCTCTGCGCCGACCACCACCACCTGGTAGAGGCCCTGCAAATCCGTGACGGCGCGTTGGGGCACAAGCACTGCACCTTGCCGGATCTCTGCGCGCATTCGGACGCGCCCAAACTGCCCGCCACGCAAGATGTTGCCAGGATTGGGAAACGAGGTCGCGATCCTTTGAACGCCGGTGCGCATATCCACATCGTTATCGACCGCAAAGAGCCGGCCCTTGTGCGGATAAAGGGAGCCGTTCGCGAGGATGAGTTCAAACTCGAGCTGCCGTTCGTGCTCTGCCCGCGCCTTGGGATTGTCCAGCCAGCGTTGCGTGTAGGAAACGTAACGCTGATCCGGCACCGTGAAGTTCGCCTTGATCGGATCGACCGTCGAGACGGTGGCAAGCACGCCGGTGGTCGGGCCAACTAGATCGCCGACCTGCGCCCGTGCAAAGCCAGCAACCCCATCGATCGGCGATTTGACTGAAGCATAATCAAGACTGACCTGCGCCTGCCGGACGGTGGCGCGCTGCACGTCCACATTTGCTTTCGCCGCCGCGGACTGCAGCGTGGCGTTGTCGCGCTCCAGCTCGCTGATCGTCTTCCGCGCGAAAAGTTCGGCGTTTCGCTGAGCGATCATCTCCGCCTGCTTAGCGGAAGCTTCGGCCTGCGCGAGCGCCGCCTTTGCCTGCGTCAGGGCTACTTCAAAAGGGACGGGATTGATCTGGAAAAGCAGGTCGCCTTTTTTCACTGGTCGCCCTTCTTCGTAATTCTGCGAGGTGAGATAGCCCTGCACGCGCGCCTGAATGCTGGCGCTCACCGACGGCTCGAGCGTGCCCACGAAGTCGTCATAAATCGGCACGGCTTCCGACATTACCTCCATCACGAGCACATCTGGTGGCATTGACGGCGACGAAGGCGGTGTTTTCCGCTGACACGCGCTCAGTGCGAGAACTGACAGCGTGGCAAGAAGGGTGCATGGCAGCGCGGAAATAGATGGTTGGATCATGCCTGAATCAGATTCAAATCTGGCCGGATCATCGGTTGTGCGGTGTCACCCTTCTCGCGTGATCCTGCTCCGCCTGCTGCGATCTTGCGGAAAACCGAATTCCTTCGATTGCTGGCCACCGGGTGACGAAGATGTTGTCGGAAATGCGAACACTCATCGGAGTGCATTTATCTGGGGCGTGATCAACTCGAGGAGCCGTTGGCTGCGCGATGTTCTCGGCGGCAGACGGGTGGGGCGCCGTTGCCGCAGGCCCGGTGGTTCACGTCGATGCCCTGGGAAGCATCGCGGAGACCAGCCGGTAAGTGAAGGAAACGTGGAGTGAGTCACGGAGAAATCGTCGGGAAGCGGACTAGATCAGCGGCTTCTCTTGCAAGCGGAGCCGGCCGCCAGTGACGACCAGTTCTCCGACAGCCGTTGCTGTGCGATTGAGCACCGCGCCGCTCACGGCATCGCGAACGTGCTTTTCGACGGTATCACGCATGGGGCGCGCACCAAGCCGCGGGTGAAACCCATGCTGCACCAGGAACGGAAGCACCGCTGCGCTGCATGAGAGCACGAGTCCCTTCTCCGCCAGGAAGACTAGTTCGTCTGCGAGTAGCTGCTGCGCTATCGCCATCTGCACATCGTAGCTGAGCCTGCTGAAAACGAGCTTCTCCGTGACGCGCGCAAAAAGTTCTGGTCGGAATGAGCGTTGCGCTTTGGCCAGGACGTGGCGCTCCATTGTCGCTTGAGGAGCGTGCTGAAGCTGCATCACATCGGCGGCACCAAGGTTGGAAGTAAGCACCACGTAGAACCCGCTTAGATCTAGCGTTTCGCCGGAAGCGAGGGTGATCCGTGCCGCATCGAGGATCTGCAAGAGAATGTCGAGCACCCGCGGGTGCGCCTTCTCGCTTTCGTCGAAAAGAATAGTGCCGAAGCGGGAGCGTTTAACCGCTAATCCAAGCGTGCCGTCTTCGCCAAGTGAGCCGCCGAGCAAGACTGCAAGACTTTCCTGTGTCTGATACTCGCTCATGTCGAAGCGCAGCAGCTTCTCCTCACCGAAAAGGTAGCGGGTGAAGGCGAGCGTCAGCTCTGTCTTGCCAACGCCGGTCGGGCCAAGGAAGAGGAAGCTGCCTTTTGAGCGATGGGACTTGGTAAAGCCTAGCTCCCCGCG
>DASVRY010000155.1:0-2125 GCA_036388395.1 Chthoniobacteraceae bacterium | reverse complement strand
TCCGATGCTGATCAAGGCCGTCGTCTGGCGTGAGAGCACCTTTCATCCGGACAAGGTCGGCACAAGCGGCGAACGGGGGCTCATGCAAGTGACCGAAGGCGCAGCTCAGGATTGGGTGAAAGCGGAGAAGATCGAGACCTTTGTCCCGACGGATCTGTTCGACCCGCGAACCAACATCGACGTGGGCGCTTGGTATCTTGCTCGCGCGCTGGAGCGGTGGAAGGAGCGCGACAATCCAATCCCCTTCGCCCTCGCTGAATACAATGCAGGCCGTGGGCGCGCCGATCGTTGGGTCGCGGAAACGAACCTTGCCGGGAAAGCGGAAGCCAAGGACTTCATCGAAGCGATCGATTTTCCGACTACAAAGAGCTACATCAGCGAGATCACCCGCCGGTATCAGTTCTACAAAGACCGCGGACGGCTGTAATCAAGGACGGCGCCGCCGGCCGGCCAGCGCCAGCGTTCCGGCCACCAGCAGCAGCATGGAGGAGGGCTCAGGAACCGCGGTGAAAGCAAACGCTACTGCATATGTCTCATCGGAGCTGACCTGCGTTAGGCTGCCCTGCTTCACCACCTGCAAGGCGTAACGCCCTGGAGTGAGACCGTTGACGAAGAGGTGTTCGACATTGTCCACCGTGCTCGCGCTGATCGCTTGCTGCGTGTTGTCGCTCATGCGGAGCAGAACGAGGTCGAGATTGTTGAGCACGGTCGAGTTGGTCCCGATGTCGTAGCGGCCAAACCACGTGAGGGTGCTCGTCAGGGTGTAGGGCTGTTCGCCTGTGAGCGTGAAGTAGTAGTGATGCGTTTTGCTGGGAGCAGTCACCGTGAATCCCCGCCGGACGGTCGGTGTTTCGATGAAGCCGTAATCCCAGCCAACCAAGGATTCAACGTCCGGGCCGGCAGGCGGCGTCGCTGTGGTCGCGCTCATCGCACTGAAGGAGTGTTCTCCCCCTTGCAACTGCAAGTGCGATTGGTTGACGTTCAAAATCCCTGCTCCATAGCGCGGGTCGAGCGGCGAAGTCGTGGTGTGGAACCAGTCTGCTGGCTTCACCGCGCCATTCAAGAGCAGCGCCTTCACAGTGCGCGCATCCACCGCATGAGCGGCAGTTCCGATCCCGCCATCGTCGCGATTTCCCGCCTGGACGAGAATCCCGGCCGCGCCGGAGACCAGCGGAGTGGAAAAGCTCGTTGCGCCGGCGGGAGCAGTGATGTCGGGCTTTGAGCGCCCGTCCCCGGTCGGTCCCACGCTCGAAGCGCCACCGAACGCTGCGACGGCGATGCCATTGTAGGCGGTCGCAGGTGGATTTGGACTCCCACCGTTCCCGACGCCAGAAACAAAGATGGTATTCCAAGTCACAACATACCGGTCGTAGACGGCATTGAGCGCCCGCTGATCTGCTGCAGTCGCGGTGGAGAAAATGAAGCTTTGGTTAACAATCCTCACCCCGATGTCTTTCTGGCCGGCAATGAAGTTGTTGTAGAAATAACCCGCTTCGTAATTGTCGACGTGCTGCACGCCAGGCGCCACGCCGCCATTCTGGCCGTAGAAGTTCCGCCCCACTTCGTTAGCGTGGCCGGATTCGCCGCCGATACTATTGGGGAACGTCGTCGCTGTACCGCTGCTGGAGATCCACGTAAAGAGCGACTCCCGCTGCTCGACGGCGGCCGGATTCACTTCGAAGGAAAAGCCGCCCGCCTCGACCTGAGCCACATTCACCCCGGTGCCGATGAGGGTTGGATCGCGCAGCCGCAGTGCCGCGAGGCCGATCGGATCAGACGAAGACTGCGCCGCTGCCGTGGTAAGCGTGGCGAGGGAGACTACGATTGCAACCCCTATGGCGGCAATGGAGCGGGAAATCATGCGCGACAGTCGCACGGGTTCGAGGAATTTCCACTGCTGCTATCCTCGAGCCCCTCCCTTCAGGCGCGCAGGCTTGGAGCGGGCGGTGGAGAAACCGTGCCCAGTGCTCATTCGCTTACGCGCCCTCCAGGGCGAGTTTGATCGCTTCAAACAAACGCTGCTGCTCGAACGGTTTCGGCAGCAACTGCACGGCGCCAAGCTGCAAGGCCAGCGGGAGAATCTTCATCCCGTGCATCTCAGGGCGCCCCGACATGGCGATGATCT
>DASVRY010000154.1:0-9136 GCA_036388395.1 Chthoniobacteraceae bacterium | reverse complement strand
TGGAATTGGATGCAGAGAGGCTCACTCATAGATCTTGGCGGCGTAGAGGATGTCTGCGAACGTGCGCCATGATGGCGGCTCGGCAATGCGCTCGCCCATGTCCTCCGTCCACGAGTGCATAGCCTCCAAGTAGTTGCCAAGATGAGGGTTCGCCCAGCCGCGAGCGCCTGGGCTGTATGGAGAAGTCGGCCGGTCGCTCTCCTCCACTCGGCTTGCTTGCCAGTCGGCGCGTAGGGCGGACACAAACGATAGGAACGTCTCGCGCGAGTTCACCCGCTGAACCTGTTCGTGCAGTTCCATGAGCTTTCGTTCTGCGGAGGTCGCGCCAAGTGGCCTAACGCCAAAAGGTCAGTGAGCCGATTCGCTGCATCGCTCTGGTTAGGCTTCGTTGCATTTCAACGTTGAGCGTGAGCGACGTCGCTCACGGCTGCTTGGTGGTTGAAGCCTCGGTGGAGTCGAGCCAAACCTGCCTGCCCAAATCTACGATGTAGCGGTAAGTGATGAGCTCCAATGCTCGGCTGTCGCTTGCAACGAGCGCGTAAAATGGGCCGATCTTGCCCTCGCTGACCCAAGCTCGCCGGTCAGGCAGCTTCCATTCCCTCCAGCTGTTGTGGGATTTGTTCGGCATCAGAAAACGGGCAATCTCCTGATGGTCCATAGTGGAACCGTCCTGCTTGGAGATGATGACGCGATGCGAACGATCCCCGTCGAAGTAGATCACGAACTCCCAAGCATCACGGCGAAACCGATGCACCTCCATCCCGGCAAGCGTTGCTCGCGGATTGTCAACGCGGTCCACTGGTGCCCCAAGAGCACTGACGAGAGTATCGCGTAACTCGAACAATAGCTTATCTGCCGCAACTGCGCGAAGCGACGTGATCAAGCACAGAATGAGAATCGTCGTTTTCACAACAGACGCTCTGAGTTGCCTAGCGATGAGCTATATAAAACTGACCGTGGCGGTTGGTCGACGCGGAGCGAGCACTTCTAAACTATCTCGTCGGCGACGTCAGCCGGCCCAGCTCTCACCGCCTGCTTTCGTCAGGTTCACCCAGCGTGTCCGCAGCTTCCTGCGACGGGATGTCAGATGCCGCCGTTTGGTCACTTGGCTCAGGCGAGTTCTCGAGCGCTACTGCACCAGTGGGATAATCCACAGGCTGCAGGGCATCGCTAACCTCTTCAGATTGAGCGGAAATGCCAGGCTGTTCCGCGGTAGCGCTGGACTCTTCACCGGATGCGGTCTGGTTTACCTCTATAACAATCGGTGGCTCTTCTGGTGTGCCATCCGGGGCAGGGGGCGTCTCTTGTTGATGCACCGGCTCGCTTGTTTCCGGAGCGGGTTGGTTCGTTTGCTCCGAGGAAGTATCAGTAGCGGATGGAAGCTCGCCTGAAACGCTTTCGGCGGAAGCGTTTAGCTGGTCTGGAAGGTCAGCGTCGGCGGCATGTGTGACCGAAGCGGGCGCGGCGCTCTGCGAAGCCGCATTATCGCTGCCCTTCGACTCGTCGGCACCTTCTGGTTCGGGTTTGGCGGTCGGCGCAAGTGGGAGGTCGAGCGTGCCATCGTGAAATTCGATCACGTGACCGGATTGGATCAGGTAGTGGAGATCCGAAGCGAGCGCCGCTTTGCGAGGCAGAGCCTCGGGCGCATCGTGGCCTTCTCCCAGAAGTCGCGTGGCGAGCTGCGGGCGGGTGATCTTGGGGTGTTCGCTCACGGTCACAAGGATGGAGCTGATTCCCTCGGAGAAGAGTTCTCCCGCTGCGTGCCGCTGGGGCCGGATCGGCGTGACGTAAAGGATGCGCTTCCGATGCTTGAAGAAGTGCAGCCCGGATTCCACGAGGTGCGGCCGGAGCAGATTCACCAAGCTTTGTGGGAAGCCGCGCTCCTTTTCCCAAGTCTCACGCAAAGCATTGAGGATCCCGCGCTCGTTAATTGCGCGGCTGGCATGGCCGGACGTCTCCAGGGTCGTTCCACTCTTCACGAGCTGCGGTAGATATTTCTGACGAAAGTGCGCTTCGACTTCCGCCGGCGTCTTGAACGTGACTGGCTCCGCCTCCTGCTTTGTCGAGTAGGTGGTGCTCGAACGCGCCTGTTCTTTCCAATCCGCCACGGCTTGTTCGTTGCTCAAAATCTGGATGTCGTCGCGAAGAAAATCCTGAAACGACATGCGCCGGCTGAAGCGCTCTTCGTAGAGCTTGCGTAGGGCTGGCTGATATCCGTGGTAATTCGTGGGACCGAGGAAGATGCCTGCCGTCCGGGACCTGGCAACGTTAGTATAATTGCCTTTCGGCGGTTCTCCCTGCACCTGCTCCTCAGAGTAATATTCCTCCTTCAGATGGTGGAATGCTGCGCGTTCGACACTCTCGCGATCAAAAGAGACAGGTCCGTCGCTGCACTGGAAGAGCGGAACCGCTGGATCGAGAGTCGTGATCCGCACCCGATGCCGCTCCGGCTTTTCGAGGAAAAGACGCGCTGTGCCAAAGAGCGGATAGGCGCGAAAGCTGGAGCGGATCTGTTTCGCGATGCCGGCAACACAGTTTGGCTCTGGGATAAATTCTACCCGCACGTCGGGAGTCCGGACCTGCGGGGGTTGAGGCGGGCGAGGCTCGCGGCTTTCGAAGCGGCGGTCATCGCGCCCGCCTTCTGGACGACGTCCGCCGGGGCGTGGTCCACCTGGTCCACCCGGGCGAGGCCCGCCCGGACCAGAGCGCTGCGGCCCGGCGCCGCCTGGGCGTGGACCGCGTCGGTCTCCTCCCGGGCCGTCACGACGGCCGGAAGGTGGTCCCCCGCGTCGATCGCCGCCGCCGCCAGGGCGCGGTCCGCGATCGTCGCGCCGTGGCCGGTCGCCGGTGTCGCCTTCGTGGTCCGCGTAGCGATTACCCGCCGAGCTTTCTTTCAGCCAATCGGGCAGGAATTTCAGGTCGAGATCAATGGGCGAATCGCTCATGGGTTGGTTCGTATCGTCTTTCACCGCAAAAGTAAACGAACGCCGAATTTCACCGCGCTTTTCATGAGGGGAAATTGCGAATTAATTGTTGCCAAGGGTGTGGAGCGACTCTAAAGCGTAGCCCTCCAAACCAACCGAACCGCACTCCCACTTACCCAATTTTTATGTCCGATAAATCCATCGAAGAGAAAGTCAAAGACATCATCGTCGAGCAGCTCGGCGTCAATCCGGAGCAGGTCACCACGAGCGCTTCGTTCATCGAAGATCTCGGTGCCGATTCGCTCGATACTGTGGAGCTGGTTATGGCCTTTGAAGAGGAGTTCTCGGTGGAAGTGCCCGATGAGGACGCTGAGAAGCTGCAGACGGTCGGCGACGTCGTGAAGTACATCGAGGAGAAGACGACGAAGTAAATCGCAGAAGATTTTTCCCGCACAAAGCGCGGGAACCGAAAAGACACGGCTTACGGCCGTGTCTTTTTTTGTGCCTTCCGCCTTGAATATGCATCCGGTGAAACTTTGCAGAAGGGCAGGTGTTCTTCCGGCACAATGAAAAAACTCTTCCTTATCTTGAGCTTCGCAGCCCTTGGTTCCCTCGCCGTGCCGAGCCTTTCCACTGCGGAGCCTGAAAAATCTGAAAAGCAGGAAGGCCGCGGTGGGCGCGGAAATCCTGAAGAGCGCCTCGCCCGGATGAAGGAGCACCTCAAGCTCACGGACGAACAGGCCGAGAAGGTGAAGGCGATCATGGAAAAAGGCCGCGAGGAAGGGCGCGCCTTGCGCGAGGACAAGAGCTCCTCCGATGAAGATCGTCGCGCAAAGATGAAAGAATTCCGCAAATCGCAAATGGAGCAGATTGATGCGGTGCTGACTCCGGAGCAGCGGGAGAAAGCGAAAGAGATGCGCAAGGATCAGCGCAAAGTGCGCCGCGACTAAGTCTCTTACCAGTATTGAACACCAGAAAGCGGGAGGCTCCGGCCTCCCGCTTTCTGCGTTTTAGGAGCGGATCTTTACGAAGCGAAACCGCTCGTCGTATTTGCCTCCGCTGTGTTCCCGGCAGCACGCGAGACATGCAGTTTTGCGCCGAATCGGCCGGACGCGCTGCATCTCGACCGCGCATCCGGGACAGCGGTAGCGGTGTCGCCGGGTCAGACGCCGCTGCGGAAGTGGCAAGGTGTGGCAGCGCTTTTCACCTGCGAGGCCGAGATCGATACAGGCTTTCCGCCACTCCTTCCCATGAGCAGCGATGCGCCGTCTGCCGGCGCGGTGGTGCGCGAGCAGATGAGCGAGCTCATGCCGCATCGTTCGGTCGACCTCCTCAGCGCCAAACTCCTGCAGGCGAGGATTCAGAGTTATCAATGAACGTGCGGGGTAAGCAGTCCCGGCGGTGCTCCGCATGCGCGGATTCCATCGCACCTGCACAGCCGCACCGAACTCGGCATAACCGAGTTCACAGAGGAGCGTCCGCGCTTGGGCGGTGAGCGCGGTCTCGCCAGGTGCCGGTTCCGGCTGCTTGCGCCGGGGCTCCACGGGAGACGCGGACGCGCCCGCCCAAGCGATCAAACGGGAGAAGAAATCGAGCTGCATCGACACCACCTCGATAAACCGCGGTCCGCGAGTCTGCGACTTTTTTTGGACCACAGATGAAATGGATGGGAGAGAAGCGGGCCGCAGTCCCCGCGCAGCCGAGCGCCGACAGCGGCTCAGACAAGTCGGCAGCTGCCTGGCTATCCGATCATGGGCAGTCTCTTCACGGTCTACGTGGACGGAGACAGAGTGGATAATCGCCACGGAGTCTACTCTGCCAACTCCGGCGCGCTGCAGGCCCCCGCTGTCGTCGGGGCGGCGGTCAGGATAGAGCTTGTTGCATCACGTGGGACGTTGTTGAAAACGGTGTAGTTCCCCCAGCTGATCTGTGGTGGCATCGTCGAGGTGCCCGCAAGCGTCTGCGCATTCGTATTGTCGCGGACGAGACTGGATCCAGGCACTCCAGACATACGGATTCCAGATCACGCCTTCCGAAGCCAACCACTGCGCTCCTGGCGGGGTGGGATTCCTCGGGCTGTTCGGTAGTTTCGCCGGCCCGAAGTTTCCAGTCGGCGAGGCATACCTGCTGACGGTGGGATTATCTGCACAGGCCAAGTCACATAGCCGCTCCGGAGCGCGGGGCTACGGGAGAGAGATCCACAGGTGAGCAGTGATGGCCGAAGCGTCGCGACCATTTCACAGCTCAGCGATGGTGCGCGTTGCCTATCGGTGTGAATCGGGCAAGCTTTGCGGGATTTTGAAAACGCATCCTCTTCATTTGGCAGAGCTCGATTACTCCGTGCTGCAGCAGTGCATTCACTGCGGGATGTGCCTTCCCACCTGCCCGACCTACGATGCGACGAAGCTCGAGCGAAACAGCCCGCGGGGGCGCATCGCGCTTATGCGTGCCATCGCTGATGGCAAACTCGGCGTGACGAAGAACTTCGCTGAGGAGTTATACTTCTGTCTCGGCTGTCTAGCCTGCGAAACTGCCTGCCCTGCGGGCGTGAGCTATGCGCCGATGTTTGAGAGCGCCCGGGCGGACATCGAGGAATCCGGCATTCTCGCACGGCCGGTCCGCAGCCTGATCCGAAAGGCTCTGCTCCGGACGGTCTTCACAAAGCCGCGCCTGCTGCGTGCGATCGGTCGACTGCTCCGCTGGTATCAGGAGAGCGGCGCGGAGGCGTCGGTCCGCAGGTTGAAGCTCACTGCTTTGCTTCCAAGGAAGCTGCGCGAACTGGAACCACTCACGCCGCGGGTTAAGCGACGCTTTTCCGACGATCTCATCGCGGAGACCGAGGCTGCGGAGGAACCGCGGGCGCGAGTTGGCCTGCTTACTGGTTGCGTTCAAGACCTAGTCTTTCCCGATGTAAACCGCGACACGGCAGATGTGCTGCTCGCCAACCGCTGCGATGTCATCACGCCGCGTGCGCAGTTTTGCTGCGGCTCGCTGCACGGGCATAATGGCGAAGTCGATGTCGCACGAGAGATGGCCCGGCGGAATATTGAGGCGATGGAGAAAGCAGCCGGCTCGCTCGATGCGCTGGATGCGATCATCACCAACGCCGCGGGCTGCGGTTCTCATCTCAAACATTACGATCACCTGCTGGCAGACGATCCCGCCTATGCGGAGCGGGCGCGAGTCTGGTCGCAGAAGATGCGCGATATCCATGAATGGCTGGTCGAGATCGGACCTGTGGCGCCAGGCGGTGAAGCTGAACCGCAGACCGTTACTTATCACGAGGCGTGCCACCTTTGCCACGGCCAGAAGATCACCAGCCAACCGCGCGCTCTGCTCAAGCTGATTCCCGGGCTGGAGCTGGTCGAGTTACCCGAGTCAAGCTGGTGCTGCGGCAGTGCCGGTATCTATAATATCACCCAACCAGAGATGTCGGCGAAGTTGCTTAAGCGAAAGCTTGGGCACGTCGCTGTGACTGGCGCACCGATCGTCGCCTCGGCAAACCCGGGCTGCAATGTGCAGCTCGAGGCCGGAATTCGCGGAAGTGCGTTGGCGACCAAGGTCATGCACCCGATCACTTTGCTCGCGGAAGCCTATCGCAGAGCTGCGGACGCTCCGAAATGAGCGACGATCTCTTTTCCCCAGCAGAGATTCGGAGGGCAGGCCCGCACATCTTTTCGGTCACCGAGATCACGCGTTCCGTCCGCGCAGCGCTCGAAGAGCGCGTTGGCGTCGTGTGGGTGGAAGGGGAGGTGAGCAACCATCGGAAGCAATCTTCCGGACACCAATATTTTACTCTCAAGGATGAGCAGGCGCAGCTCTCGTGCGTGCTTTTCGCCCGGCCGGGCATGTGGAAGAGGCACATCCCACTCTCCGACGGGATGTGTGTGCAGGTGCGCGGGCCGCTCACCGTCTACGAGGCGCGAGGGCAGTACCAGATGAATGTGCAACTCGTGCAGGCTGCGGGTGAAGGTTTACTCCAGGCGAAGTTCGAGGCCCTGAAGCGCAAGCTCGACGCCGAGGGGCTCTTCGATCCCTCCCGGAAACGTGTGCTTCCAACGTTCCCTCGGACAATCGCGATTGTCACTTCCCCGACTGGAGCGGCTCTGCGTGACATGTTGCAGATCCTCACGCGCCGCGCTCCGTGGCTCCGGGTGATCGTGAGCCCGGCGCGAGTGCAAGGTGAAGGAGCAGCGGCCGAAATCGCGGAAGCTGTGGCGCGATTGAACCACTGGGAGGAACTGCACGTGGATGTAATCGTTCTCGCGCGCGGCGGTGGAAGTGCCGAAGACCTGTGGCAATTCAACGAAGAGGGCCTCGCTCGGGCGATCGCCGCTTCGGCTATTCCGATCATTTCCGCGGTCGGTCACGAGATTGATTTCACCATTGCCGACTTCGTTGCAGATCTGCGTGCACCGACGCCGAGCGCCGCGGCCGAACTCGTCGCGCCGGACACCACCGAAGTGCTCCGGCGCCTGCAGAACTTCGCGAGCCGCATGCACCGGGAGGTCGCGGAGTGTGTGCAGAGGCAGCGGCGCCGCCTCGATTTCCTCTCTCGCGGCGCGCTCATGCGTGAGCCTAGGCATCAGCTCGAGAGTGCAGCGCAACGGCTCGATGGGGCCGGCGAATCACTCCACCGCGCGGTGAAAGAGTGGCTCGCACGCGAGCGCCGCAAGCTCGTGGAGCATGCTGCAGTGCTCCGCCACCAACGGCCGGATCACCTGCTGGCGTTGCGCCGCCAACAGGTCGCGACTCTCCGACGAGCCCTCACAGAACGCGCGCGACAAGCGCTCGCAACCCGGCTGCGCGAGCTCCACCGCATCCGCGAAATGCTGCGCGTACTCTCGCCCGAGGCGACTTTGGAGCGAGGCTACTCGATCACCACTGATGAAGCTGGGAAGCTGATCGACCGGGTGAGCGCCGTGGAGAGCGGCATGAGGCTGCAGACGCGCTTGCAAGACGGCAGCGTTCGTTCGACGGCGCAGTAGCCAATCTTTCCGACGTCCTTCAGACCGTCGGAGTCACTGCGCGCCATTGGAGCCAAGCCGCTCACGAGTTTGGGCGCAAAGCCGACGGTCTGGTGCGTCTGCCTTCCCGCCATGGGCGTTAAGGAGCTCAGACATCATGAGCTTTTGGACACCTAATATCGAAAGCAAAGGCCGATTTGCGCGGGCAGCATTAGGCATCTTGCTCATCACCGCGGCGATCCTCTTCTTCCGACAAGGCTGGGTCGTAACGGCTGCGCTGCTCCTCGCTAGCGGAGCATTCTGTCTTTTCGAAGCCGCACGCGGCTGGTGTGTGGCTCGTGCTTGCAAAATCCGAACCCCACTGTGAACCGCACCACGCCAAGCTCCGTCACAATCATCGGTGCAGGTCCGGGAGGCCTCGCTGCCGCCATGCTCCTCGCGAGCCAGGGCTGCAAGGTGAAGATCTTCGAGCGGCTCCCTCACGTTGGTGGGCGCACTTCGACCATCGAGGCAGACGGATTCAAGTTCGATCTTGGCCCGACGTTTTTTCTCTACCCGAAAGTTCTCGAGGAAATATTCCGCGCCTGCGGTCGCGACCTAGCCGACGAGGTGGAACTCATCCGCCTGGATCCGCAGTATCGCATCGCGTTTGGTTCAGGTGGGAAAATTGATGCGACTCCGGATATGCGACGCATGGAGGAGCAGATCGCGCAGATTTGTCCGGATGACGCGCCTAACTTCCGCCGGTTCCTGGCTGATAACCGGGCAAAGCTAACTGGCTTTCAGCCAATCTTGCAGCGGGCGTTTCATGGTCTGCGCGATCTGCTGAACCTCGACATGCTGCGCATGTTGCCCCTCGTGCGTCCGCATCTATCGGTCGACTCTTATCTAAAATCGTTCTTCCGCGATCCCCGGGTCCGGCTCGCCTTCTCTTTCCAGTCGAAATACCTCGGGATGTCGCCATTTCGGTGCCCGAGCCTCTTTTCGATTCTTTCCTTCCTCGAGTATGAATATGGTGTTTTCCATCCCGTCGGCGGTTGCGGAGCGATCTCTGCGGCAATGGCGCGGATCTGCCGTGATATGGGTGTGGAGATCAATCTCGATGAACCCGTTGAGGAGCTGATCTTTGAAGGTCGGCGTGCCGTGGGAGTCCGGACCTCCACGGGCGAGCACCGTGCTGAATCCCTCGTGGTGAATGCCGACTTTGCGCGGTTCATGTCGAAGGTGGTGCCGGATCACCTCCGG
>DASVRY010000153.1:0-2859 GCA_036388395.1 Chthoniobacteraceae bacterium | reverse complement strand
GCGCACGTTGTGCGGAACAGCACGGGATCGGCGCCGGCTCGCTCCAGCTTCGCGTTGCGCCAATCGTTGCCGCGGGTGCTGGCGCGCTCTCCCGCGCAGACAGGATGTAAGCTTCCCGAGAAGTCTGAAGGTCTTTGTATCGCTAGAGGCGTTCGACAGGCGCAAGGGTTTCGACAGCTTGCTCGCTTTGGCCACGGAGCGCCTGCGGGAGGATCCTTGCCGTGACGTCGTGTTCGTTTTCAGTAACCAAAGTGATGCCCGCATGAAGATCCTTCATTTGAATTCGGGCCTGTAGCTGATCGCCAAACGACGGAGCAAGGCAAGCTTCTCCTAGCCCGAGCACAGAGCCTGTGGCGACCAAGCTGAGGCTGACTACGCAGGCGCTGCCATGCTGACCGCACCGCTGACGAGGGTGAGCGCCTCCACCAAGAGGCGCCGAGGTCTCCGTGTTGAAAGCCGGGCCAAATTTTGCCACCTGTTCAGGTGTGAAATACGAGAGGTTTGGCAGGGAGACGTTCCTGTGGTCGACATGAAAACCTCTCCTCCCATGAGATCTTCCTGTCGGCCGGGCTTCAGCCACTCGAGAAAATTGCTGGCCGGCGGAAGCTTCACCTCAGGCGCTGGGTCTGGTGAAATCGTCGCGGGCATGGCGTAATTTTGCTACCCGAACCTCTTGGGTTAACAGGAAAGCGGGGCCGCTAGGACAACGCTGAACGCATTTTCTGTTTCGCGCTTGCAGGCATGCGCGCGGGCGCTTCATCCTGCCAATTCGCCACTCCGCTCAGGAGTGAAAGAAACGAACTCCCACGCCCATCTATCATGCCAGTTATCTCACGAGGTCTCGAAGGAATCATCGCTGCCGAAACGCACATTGGGGACGTGCGCGGCGATATCGGTCAGCTCATTTACCGGGGGTACGACATCAACGAACTCGCCGGCAGGGTGACCTATGAAGAGGTGGTGCATTTGCTCTGGCATGGCCGCCTGCCAAACCGCAGCGAGCTGGAGAAGCTAACCACCGCGCTGCGCGCAGAACGTGAGATCCCGCAGGGCGTTATCGATTTCCTCTCCGCTGCCCCGAAGAGCGCTGCGCCAATCGACATTATGCGCACATGTGTGAGCATGCTCGGCTGCTATCCCACTGTTCGGCACGATCTGGACATGCCTGAGAATCATGCGATCGCGATCAAGCTCGTGGCGCAGATCGGCATCGTTGCAGCTTACTTCCACCGGGCACGGCAGGGCAAGGCATTGCCGCCAATTCGAAAGGACCTCAGCGAGGCCGCACATTTCCTTTGGTTGATGACCGGTGAAGAGCCAAGCGCCGATGCCGTGCAGACGCTGGATGTCGCCTATGTCTTGCATGCGGAACATGGCTTCAATGCGAGCACCTTTACCGGCCGCGTCGTTGCCTCGACCCTGAGCGACATCTATTCTGCCGTGAGCGCGGCGATCGGCGCTCTCAAAGGTCCGCTCCATGGCGGAGCGAACGAAGGGGTGATTCACATGTTGAAGGAGATCGGATCTCTCGAGGCGGTCGATGCCTGGGTGGAAGACGCGCTGGCGCAGAAGAAGAAAATCATGGGCATTGGCCATCGCGTCTATAAGGTGCTCGACCCGCGTGCGCCGCATTTGAAGGCGATGGCGATCAAGCTGAGCGAGGAGCTTGGAGAGAAGAAGTGGATCCAGATGAGCGAGCGGATCGCGGGCATCATGAAAGAGAAGAAGGGGCTGAATGCGAACGTCGACTTTTACAGTGCCACCGTTTACTACTCGCTCGGAATCCCGACGGACCTTTTCACGCCGATCTTCGCCATCGCTCGGATGAGCGGCTGGACCGCCCATATCTTGGAGCAACTGGCGGATAACCGACTTTTCCGGCCACTTAGCGAATACGTCGGCCCCGAAGTCGGCAAAAAAGTGACTCCGCTAGCGGAGCGATAGTCACCTTACCGCCCGCGGCGAGGAAGGATAAATACCGATACGGATTCCTTCACAGAAGGGTGGCATCCGGCGCTTCCTCATCTGTGTTTCATCTGTGCCGAATCTGTGGCCACGATGTCTGTGGAATCCTCGTGCGCTTGAGTTGTCCGTTCAGCCTTGAGCTGCGGCCCGGCTACTCCCACTCGATCGTCGCCGGCGGCTTGCTGCTGATATCGTAGACGACGCGATTTACACCCTTAACCTCGTTAATCACGCGAGAGCTGATCCGCGCGAGCAAGTCATTGGGCAGGCGCACCCAATCCGCGGTCATGCCGTCCTGACTTTCGACAATGCGCAACGCGATGGTGTTCTCATACGTGCGCTCGTCGCCCATCACGCCGACGCTCCGCACTGGGAGCAGCACGGCGAAGCTCTGCCACACCTTGTAGTACCAGTCGCTCGCCTTCATCTCGCTCACCACGATGGTATCGGCCTCGCGCAGAATTCGGAGCCGCTCCCTGGTGATCTCACCAATGATTCGAACCGCAAGGCCCGGGCCGGGGAAAGGCTGCCGATGCACGACTTCTTTCGGAAGGCCGAGCTGCGCGCCGACTTCGCGGACTTCATCCTTGAACAGCTCCCGCAACGGCTCGACCAGCTTTAGCTTCATCCGCTTGGGCAGGCCGCCAACGTTGTGGTGGCTCTTGATCATCGCGGCAGGATTGCCGCTGATCGATACGCTCTCGATCACGTCTGGGTAAAGTGTTCCTTGAGCGAGAAACTCGAACTTCGGCTTCTTCGCCTTGGTAACCTTCTTCCCGTGGCGCTTCCCGGAGAGCTGTGTCACCGCGTCATCAAAGACGCTGACGAACTCGTTGCCGATGACCTTCCGCTTCCGCTCGGGATCAGTGACGCCGCGCAACTTCTTTAGAAAGC
>DASVRY010000152.1:0-7337 GCA_036388395.1 Chthoniobacteraceae bacterium | reverse complement strand
GCCAGCACATTGCTTCCGGTCACGAGCGCGCTGGTCGGAACGGTCGTTTCGAAGAAGGTCGTTTCGTCCGCCCCGCCGATCGCGACCGGCGCCAGGGTCCGATAGTTGATCGAACCGGTGGGCAGGTTGTCGCGGCGGATCTCGACCCCGTTCAGGTAGACGACCGCACCGTCATCCCGGAGGAGGCGCAGTTTTAGACTGGTGAACGCGGCGGCGTCCGCGACGGAAAACGTCCGGCGAAAATAGGTCGTAATGTATTTTGCGGTCGAACTCGAACCGAAACTGACCACCGTGGCTTCACCGCCATCCCCATAGCCGAGTTGCGCTGGCCCGGATTTCCAGGTCGTGTCGACAAAGGCGGAGCTGCGCCAAGTGGTGCCCTGGTCCGAGCCGTTGTCGAGATACTTCCATAGCGAACCGGGTGGGATCAGTGCTGTTTCCGAAAAGGCCGTTGTGCTCGCCAGCAACGCGCAGACGAAAGCCGCCGATTCCGCAAAGCCTCGAAAAAATTTCAGTAATGTGTTCATAACGCGGGAGGCGGCCGCTCGATCCTGGTGGCGAGTGTTTTTATGTCAAGCGGTAGTTTGCGCCCGGCTCGAGCGACTTAGAAATGCATTTTGTTTCCTCGCCTCGCTACTACATTGGCCGCCATGGAATCATCCTTCGAGCGCACGACGCCCTTTCAAAGAGCGCCCGGACCGACTGTCTTCGACCGGTTGAAGCAGGCACTGGGGCCGCTGTTGGTCGCCGGGTCGCGCTGGTGAAGTTCGCGCCGTTTCTCCTGAAGACCGGTGGCACGATGATCCTGTCGATGGTCGTCTACGCGCAGATTTGGGGGTCGTGGTATGCCGCCGGGTTTGTGCTCCTGATTTTCGTGCATGAGCTGGGGCATCTCGTCGCTGATGGTCGGCTTGATGCCCGCTTCGCTCGCCAGCGTAAAGAATTCCACCGCGCCGTGAAGGTTCGGGTCGGTGATCGCTAGCGCCTTGATGCCGCGCTCAACCGCCGTCTCAATGATCGCCGGGATGGAAAGGGCCGAGTCGAGAAAGCTGTAGTAACTCTTGATGTTCAGCGGCACGTAGTCGCGCACAGCCCTCGCCAATGACTTCGTGCGGATATTCGGCGTAAGACGTTCGGTGTCCGCCCGCGGCTGATTCTTCCGCTGTTTCAGCCACAGATCGTGGCCGCGCATAATCGAGTGATTCTCGCGCAACACATCCAGCACGCCGGCAAGCCGCCGCTCGTTGTCACGCTTGCGGCTTTGCTCATCGACGCTCAACTCAGTGCGGAAGATGCCGCCGTAAATGTGCGAGAGCTTGAGCGCGACCATGCGGATGCTGACGCGCCGCTCCCAGGGTTTGCGCAGCAGCGTGGGGAGCAATGGATACACGTCCTTCTTCCATGTCTGCGGGCTCGTTGAGGCTGACACTCCGTGTGACGTCCTGAAGTCGTTGTAACGCAGCTTCAGCGTGATGGTGCGGAAACTCTTCCGGTCTTCGCGCACCTTGGCTGCGAGGCGATCGGCAAAGACCCGCAAATTCGCGAGGATGAAGGCGTCATCTGTCACGTCCTCGAAGAATGTCTCCTGCTGGCCGTAGCTCTTGGCTTCGGAGGTTTCCCGCACAACCTGCCGGTCGTCGATGCCGCGCGCGTAGGCTCGCAGTTGCGGTGCATAGTTGCCGACGATGAGCGAGAGCAAATCGGGCGGCGTCTCGGCGATTTGCTGGATGATGACCAGGCCCGCGGAGTCGAGGGTACCCGACAATTTCGGCCCGACCCCCGGCAGCCATTTGTTCGCGAGTGGATCGAGAAAATCCCGCTCTTGCCCCGCATCGACTTCTACGAAGCTCGCGGGTTTGCGCAGCTTCGAGGCGATTTGCGAGACGAGCTTGCTCGCGGCGATCCCTTCGGAAACCGTGATCTTCAGACTCTGCCGAATGGCACGGCGAATCGTCTCCGCAACGGCGCGGGGCGCGTGTTGTCGTTGATGCCCGAGATCGAAATAGCCTTGGTCAATCGACCCAATCTCGACGTGCGGCGTGAAGTCGTAGGCGTAGCTGAACATGAACCGCGAGAAGCGTTCGTATTTCTCGAAATCACCGGGAACAATGATCAGCCGCGGGCAGAGCTTCCGCGCGCGCACGGTCGGCATCGGCGTGTAGATGCCGAGCTTCCGCGCTTCATAGCTCGCGGAGGCAATAATGCCGCGCCGTTCGCCGCCGACCGCCACCGGCTTGCCTCGCACTTTCGGATCGGCGGCCTGCTCGACGGACGCGAAAAACGCATCGGCGTCGAGGTGGACGATCATCGGTGTCGGCGGGTTTTCGGTTCTCTTGCTAAGTGAAGACCGGATGCCGTCATGTTTCGATCATCGTTCGGAAAGTCAGATTGATCCTCGGCGTCAGGACCCGTTTGGATTTCGGGATGCTGTGCAGCCAATTCGTCTGCGTGGCGTCTTTCATGACGAGCAGCGAATCGTGTTCCAAGACTACAGCGACGGTAACCGGCTGCCGCTTGTGCTTGAGACAGAACTTCCGCTCCGCGCCGAAACTCAACGAGGCGATCGTCGCGTGGCGGTTCAGCGATTTCTCGTCATCGCTGTGCCAGGCCATGCCCTCGCTGCCATCGTGATACAAATTCAGCAGACAAGAATTAAACGTCGCCGCGGTTCGTTGCTCGACGAGTTCTTTGAACGCACGCAACTCCTCGTTCCAGGCCAGCGCTTCCTTGGTCGTCCCGGAATAGGCGTAGCGAAATCTGGCATCGCCATACCAGGCGACCTCGCGCGCGGTGATGATGTGTTACGGCCTCGTCGTGCTTCCACGGGACTTTTTCCAGCAGGGCATCATAAAAGCGCCACGCTTGGCCGAGGTCCGAGAGGTCCGCCGCCAAGCCCGGCCCAATGGAGAAGAGCAACGAGGAGCAGCACGTCGCAGAACTGCAACAGTCGAGTTTCTTTAACAACTTCCTCAACGAGTGGATGAGGAAGAGCCGTTTTTGGGAAAAGCTCCGGGGCGAGATTTCAGGCGGGGCGGGTGCTGGCAGCGGTTTCGGCGGCTCTGGCGGCGGCGGTGAGGGTGCCGGCCAAAACAACGGTGACGGTGGAAGGACGGCTCAACGGGCGATAAGGAGGATGGCAGCGGGGGCGGCGAAGGAGACGAGAAGAAACCGGGCGCCAAATTCCCCGACGTGCGCCTATCGAATTGCGATCCCGATCCGTTGGGTTTTTCACCTACAGTGAACTGCGACCCACGCAATCCGCTCGTTTATTAGCGCGATGTGGATGTGGACGCGGGAATCTACTGGATCAACACACAGACTCCTTTTGGCCGCAAGATTCAAGAGAGCGTAGACTACGGGCCGAATTCTACGCGCTGGCGCGAGGACATGTTCCCGCGCTACATCGATATCGTGGTACGGCAGGCGGTCCGGGAACTAGAGAAACGGGACACCGGGTTAACAGCCGATTTGCTCGACTGGGAGTTGGTTCGCCTCGCGAAGAAGGTATATGACGCAGCGGCCAGCGACCCGAGTCTCGACTCCTTTCTTTTTCACGAAACGATGAGCAATCCTCATGCAGAAAGCGGCGCTGTCGATCCGGTGATCGGGACTGGTTCAGATCCAGAGATACAACCGTGAGCGAACCCCTTCGCTTCATTGATTTGTTCGCAGGTGTGGGAGGACTCACCGAGGGTTTCGTGCAGCGCGCGCATCAGATGGGCAGCCATTGTTTGAGCCGCTACTGTTGGTCGATACAAACGCGGCGGCGCGTGAAACTCAGCTTCGTAATCACCCTGAGACCAGGTATCTGCTTGCAGACCTTGGCGAACTCTCGGCCAAAGATCTGTACGACGCTGCCGGTATTGGGAAATCGCAGTCTTTGGACGTGTTGATCGGCGGACCGCCATGCCAAGGCTTCTCTAAGCTCAACAAGTTAGTACGGCAGGCGTTGGATGATCCGAGAAACGTGATGTTCGGCCGCTTTCTGGAAATCGTTCGCGACATGCAACCTCGTTTCGTTCTCATCGAGAACGTTCCCAATTTGCTCGACTTCGATGGCGGACGATACCGCGATGAGGCATTCCTGCGTTTGACGGAAGCCGGTTACTTCCCGCCGCTCGCGTGCTCTCGGCGAACGAGTTTGGACTGCCGCAACTAAGGAAACGTGCATTTATCGTTGCCATGCGCAGCAACGTGCCGACGAAAGATTTCGATTTTCCGAAGGGGCGTTTTCCGCCGCTGCGCGAGAAGTGAATGCAGCGGTTCACGGTGATGAAGAGGCCTTCTTTTCGCTGCCCTTCGTCAGCGTCGAGGAAGCTATTGGGGATCTGCCTCCGCTGAATCCGGGCGAAGAAGCAATCGGCTACTCGACTGCGCCATTCAGCGACTATCAAGGCGCGCGCCGCCGTG
The DNA here is from genome assembly GCA_036388395.1 of Chthoniobacteraceae bacterium. GTDB lineage: Bacteria > Verrucomicrobiota > Verrucomicrobiia > Chthoniobacterales > Chthoniobacteraceae > DASVRY01. The sequence goes on along the minus strand of DASVRY010000152.1, from coordinate 2,927 downwards.
GATGTCGCGCCCTAAGCAACCACACGGCGCGAAATCACGAAGTCACTTTCATCGAGAAAGCTCAAAAAGATAAAGGAAGGCGGGAGCAACCAGGACTTGGATGGCCGCAGCCGCTTTGACCGCGGTCGGCAAATCAAATATCTAAGCCAAGCTTACGGACGTTGCACCGCAGCGGCATCGCGCAAACGATTACCGCCCACTTTTCCAACCCGGGCTCTGGCCGTTTCTTGCACTACCGGGATCACCGGAGCATCACGGTTCGAGAAGCGGCGCGGTTCCAAGGCTTCGACGACAGCTTTGTTTTTTATGGGAAACAGGAAGCACAACAGCGCCAGGTCGGAAACGCTGTTCCGCCGCTGCTATCGCGCGCGCTCGGCGAGCACTTCGGGCGAATGCTCGTGGATGAGATTGTCGCCCAGACTGCGCGCGAAGTCGCGTTTGATGGATAGCGTCAGCCGCGAGTTGCGCTCACGCGTTATGGCCGCGGTTCGAAGCGCGGCAACCGTTCCACCGAGACGCGGATGATTTCGCTCCTGCGAGCTGCCAAGATCAGTGGTTGGCGGCGTGGAGCGTCGCTGGCAGGAAAGCCCGACTTCGTATTTCGTGCGGAGAAGGTCGCGGTGTTCGTGGATGGTTGCTTTTGGCATTCTTGTCCGCGGCACGGGCGCGTCCCTTCCTCACGGTTGGATCACTGGACACCGAAGTTAGCGCGCAATGCACGGCGGGATCGCGCTGTGAACCGCACTTTGCGGATCTCCGGCTGGACTGTTCTGCGTATCTGGGAGTGCGCCTTGGCGAGCTCCCGAGCAGGGCGCACTATGTTTCGCATCAGGCGCAGCCTCTCGGACGGGATGAGTCGGCGCAAGGTCCAGATAGAATTCGCTCCTCCAAGCCGACGAGTGACTACTCGCCCTATGGTGTCGGTTTAGTCGGCGGCTTCTCCCGCTGTGGGGCGCGTTCGATGTGGCTGGCGCTTTCCCAGGCGCGTAGTTTGTCGCCCTCGCGGCTGTAGTTGTTGTGCATGACGGCGTTGAGGTAGTTGACCTCTTTCATGCCGGCTTTGATGAGGCGGCCGACGTGCTGCTCGCCCACCCGCCAGCCTCCCTATTCCCCTCCGCCGCCTCGGCGGTGCTCTGGACTCCGCCGATGTCGCCACTTTCGATTTCGTCTTTCGCGGCGTCGGTAGCGGAGCGGTCGTCGGTGAGGTCTTGCACGAAGTCGGCGGGAAGTTCGTTGGCGATGAATTTAGCGGCGACGCCGGGTTTGGCGAGCTGGACGAGGTAGGCGTCGGCTGCTCGCCCGCCCAACCAATCCCCGCTATTCCCTTCCGCCACCTCGGTCGTGAGGAGCGTGGCTTGTCCACGGTTTTCCAAGGCGAGGAAGTTGTCGGCGAAGCCGGGTTCGTCGTGGGCGATGGCACGAGCTGTCCGGCTAATGTTTCGGATGTCGAGGCGATACGCGGCAGCATGGCCCGGTGGAGGCGTCCGACGCACTCCGCTTCATCCTGCTCCGCGGCGTGCGCCGTGGGCACACCCTTGCTCGGGCAATCTGCCTGGCGTTCACGGCCAAACGCCGCGGAGCAACCCACACCCTTAAACCGAGCATCACGCCATGAGTCTCAAGCAATCGAGTAAAGATCCGGCCAACTCCCTCGAGACAATTCCAAGCCGCACGCCTCCATGCTGCGAGCGCGAGCGGGACCGGGACTGTCTCCGCATCAACGGCGGATGGCGAGGAACTGCTCTTTCCCTACCAGCATTTCCTCAGCGCACGTCTTCGCAGGCAGGAGCACACGGAAGCGCTCACAATCACGTTTTCGTCGCACGTGATTACGCTCGAAGGTCGGCACCTGGAAGAGATTGTCGCCGCGCTGCAGGAGTATGCCGTGGACTGGATCGCACCCACCCGCAGCGGTATCAGAGCCTCCGCCAGGCGGATGTGGTGACGATAGTGAAGCTGGAAATCAAAGCAGCCGAGTAAGATCAAAACCGTCGCCCGTAGGCATTTTTGGGCTCCGTTTCCTGTGGCCTCGCGCCTACCGTAGGCAGCGAACATGGAGCTCCTGAAATGCCCTCACTGCCAGACCACGGTCGATGCCAAAGCCTCTGTTTGCGCGGGCTGCGGAGCCGAAGTCGTCCGTGGCGCGTCGCGGCGTGAACGGTCAACTGCCGGCTGCCTATTCTCCGTAGGAGGGCTCCTCGTCTCGCTTCTCTTTGTCGGACTACTTCCGCTTTCGAGTTCGAACTACAGCCAAGGGCTTGCCGTCGTTCTTGGACTCTTCGCGGCCGTGCTTGTCTTCAATTTCCTAGGCCGGTTTGCCGCAACCGTGCCCATGCAAGGCGCCGCAGCCCTCAGACTCACCATTTGCACGACGCCGGAATGAAGGCCGAGGTAACTGACTAGGTGCTTGCTGTTAGGTGGGATGGCCGTGGCGAAGCTGTCGGGGATGAATGTCGAGACCCATGAAGCGGCCTTGCCTGCCGAGGATCGGTGGCGGATTAGCGGATTGCTTGAAGTGGTTTTGCTCGTGATGGACAGAAGGCGAAGCCGCGCATTCGGGGAACCGTTCTCAAGCAGGCATCCGGAGTCGGCGTCGTCGGCTCGGGGCGCTCGTCACGCTCCGGGCCTCTGGCCTTCCGTTCCACGAGAGTTCATCCGAAAACCCAGTCAGCCAAAACGGGGAGTAACCCTCCACAGTGGTTGAACTCGGGTCAACCACCGTGAACTCGATTGTTGCGCCTGCTTCGTCGCTGCGAACACCGCCACCAGGAAGAAAAAGCGGAACCGGCCTCGAGATGGGGCGTATGGGCAAAGCCGGAAGCTCTTCCGGAGCATGGAGAAGTCTGGCACGGTTGCGCGCTGCTTCTGCGTCGTCGCCGCTAGTACGCCGGACGGCTGTTGAACGATTGGGTGGTTGCGCCTTTGCC
>DASVRY010000151.1:0-7284 GCA_036388395.1 Chthoniobacteraceae bacterium | reverse complement strand
GCAATCGTGATCTCCCTCGCAAGGACGTTGTTCGTCTCGTTTGTCTCACCCTGTTGGCGATATACGTCGGTGGCAAAAAGAAGGTATTTGCTTCCTGAAGCAGAGGGCAATGTAACCGTCGCGCGGCCCTCGTAGCTCGTCTGCACCGCTGGCGGATCGAGCGTTACCTTGAGGTTGTCGATCGCGAAGTATTCGTCGCCTCCGCCCTGCCAACCGGCTCCGCTCGCGAAAAGTTCAACCGTAAGAGTGGAGCCCGTGTGCGGAATGTTTTGCAACTCTGACAATGCCCCCATGTTCAGAGCCGTGTCATCCCAGGAAGACGAACCGTAGATCTGCGAGCCGCTGGTGATGCCGACTCCTGCCGGGTAGGGCATCGGGTAGTCTGCATTACTATCCAGGGTGCTCAACGATTTCGAGAAGATCGATACCCCGTCCACCTTTACGTTGAACAAGTCCGGCGCATACTCGGCGCCGTAGACGTTGCCGTTGCCGTCCCACGAATCAATCAGAGCGAGCAGGAAATCCAACGAGACGCTGGTGTGCGCAGGAAGATTCGTCAGCGTTAGCGTAACCGCATCAGCGGGATTCCCACTGTCGGTGTTGGCAAGGAAGTTGTTATCGAACTGATTGCCTGTCGGCCCCAGACCATCAAACCCCCCGACACTGGCACGGTACCCTGGACCGGTCACCGCGCCCGGGATGTCCTGGTCAAAATTCGCGAAGAAGTAATAGTGCGAAGGATCGCCAGGATGGCGCAGCGGGGAGTTCGCTCCCTGGTAGAATTCGCCGAGAGTGCGATCGCTATTATCCAGCACCGCGTCATCCGAGAGATAGACACGATCATACCAATCAGCCGTTGCATTGGCGTTACCTTGATTGCGGACCGCCCAGCTCACGTCAATCGTGTTGTTGGAAACTGGGTTCGAGGAGACCGTCGCGCCGGTAACGGTGAGATCTGGCGCCAGGAGGGTGACTGGCACCGCGATGACATTATTCGCCTCGCGCGCCGTGCCCGTCTCGGCGACGTAGCCGGCGTAGTCCGTCACAAAGAGGACGAAACGCGGACCCGCTTCCGTCTGCTGACCAAGTGTGAAGGTCCCGCTCAGCGCCGTTGTGGAGGCCCCGCCAGTTAGCGAGGAGGTATACTGCTGTGCGAGATAGGTATCGTTGTTGTCAAAGGTCGCATCGCTCGAGAGAAAGACGCCGTCATACCACCCGCTGTTGACCGCTACGTTGCCGGCGTTCTTCGTCTTGAACGAGTAATTGAACGTGCTGCCAAGAGCTGCCGTAGTCGGTGTGAGGCTAACCTCTTCCATCACCAGATCGGTCACCCGAATCTGCACTGCGCTAGTCCGCGTGTTGTTGTTCTCCTCCCCTTCTGTCAGCTGGCTATCACGGTCAGTCTTTACGAGGAGGAAGTAATTGTCCCCTGCCGTCCCAACCGGGATGGTGACGGATTGCGTGACGGAGTAAGTGGCGCCGCCACCGAGGATCGTGCCGCTGGCGCGGGAGACCGTGGCGAGTTCGACATCCGATGCGTCGATCGTCCCATCGCGCGAGAGGTAGATGGCATCCGTCCACGGGCCGCTGGCACCGAGCCCGCCAGCGTTTTTCACCGTCCAGCTCACGGAAGCGGACTGGCCAGCGACGATCGTCGCTGACGCGGTGATCGATTCGACGGTCAGATCCGCCGGGACACTGCTTTCGATATAGTTGATCGCACTACTCGGCGCGGAGTTGTTCGCTTCGCTCGTTTCGATCACCGTGCCCCCCGCGTCCGTCTGCACCACTACATAGTAGGTGCCGTCTGGCAGCGCTCCATTACGATTCGAGGTGGTGTGAAGGTCGAGGCTCAGCCGATAGTTCCCCGTTCCAGTGGAGAAGGCTGCAGCGCGGAGGTAATAGGTGCCCGCAACAGCGTTCGCAGGGAGCGTATAGTCGAAAAACGAATTGTTGCTGCCGCCGCTGTCGTCGTCCTGCCTGAGGATATTTCCGGCGGAGTCATGAAGATAGACTAGCGAGTCCAGGTTGCTGCCGCTTGCCTTCACCTGATTCACGACGAGTCGGTCGCCGGGCCCTGCAGAAAACTTGAAGTAGTCGCCATCCCCCGACGGAGTGATACCGCCGGTGACCTCGGCACGATAAACATTGCTCCCGGTGGAGGTGAAGTTGCCGGAGATATCGTTTGCAGTCTCCCGCGTGTTATTTCCTTCGATCTCGGCGGCCAAGGGCGAGGCACTGAGTCGGACGGTCGCCGTCGAGTCATAGAAAGCACCCGCTTCGAGATTGCTCGTTCGGTTCTGCGACGTCAGAAGCCGAACGGCGCCGGCCATGGAAGGCGTTGTCGACAGCCAAACACGGTCCACCCAAGGGGCAGTTGCCGCAGAAGTCGCATGCGTGTTGGTGACGCGCCAGCCAATGTTAACCTGATTGCTCCCTTCGGCGGATGCAGGGGCCGTGACGTCGGACACCGCTAGATCGCCGCTAATCTGTCCGATCGAGATCTGCCGGACGGCCCGGTTGTTGTTCTCGTTCGTCTCGCCTTGTTCGTTGTAGTAATCCGCACCGACGAGCACATAGTACGTGCCAGACGCGAGGGAGCTTGGGACAGTCGCCGTTACGCTGCCGCTATAGCTTCCGTTTGACTCCAGCGACGAAAAGCGGAAGTGGCTACCCAGGAAGCTATCGTTGAAATCGATCGTCTGATCAGCCGAAAGATAGACAAGATCCGACCATGTTGCTTGTGCACTCTGCGTGCCGGTATTCGTCGTGCTCCAGGTGACAGTTATCGGGCTGCCCTGCGCGACAATATCGGGCGCTGTGACACTGGGCACGGAGAGATCTACATTCGGGAGCGTAAGGGTGATCGGAATGGCGCGGACGTTGTCCGTATCATCCGTCTCTGCCTGTTGGTTGCTGTCATCAGTCCGAACGAGCAGATAATAACTGCCTGGAGTCACGCCCCTCAGCGTAATATTGCGGGTCAGGGTGTAAGCGCCACCATTTCCGGCAAGCGGAGTTTGTGTGCCGATGAAGCTCGAGGTCTGTCTGACGTCGCTGGCGTCGTATGCTTGGTCAGTTGAGAGATAAAAAGCATCGTTCCAATCCGCATTCGCGATATCTCCACCCGTGTTGGTGACCGTCCAACTCAGTGAAACGGGTGCGCCGCCAATCTGGCCAGCATCGGGACCGGTGAAGGTGGTGACCTCCAGATCGACATCGGGCCGGATGATGCTGATCGGCTTGGCGAGGAAGTTGTTGTTTTCGTTTGCTTCCGACTGGCTGCTGTAGATGTCGGTGAGAAAGATCAAGAAGCCATTCCCTGCTGGCGCGCTGCCAGGAATCCGGATGTCCCGCGTGAAGGTGTATTGGTTCGTATTAGCGTCACTCGCGCCAGGCAGCGGTCGGACCGTGCTCGTCGAATAGTCGCCAATGTAGGTGTCCGAAAAATCGAACGTCGCGTTGGTGGAGAAGTAGACGGCGTCCGTCCACGCAGAAGTGGTAGGATCGCTGTTGAGGTTTTTGACGGTCCACGAAACAGAGACGACATTGCTCGCCGCCGCAGTTTCAGGAGCCGTTGCACTTGTAACCGAGAGATCAACGCCCGGCCCGGCAGGCACATCTTCACTCGACCCAGAGAGGTTCGCCGCTGCAACCTCTTCGCTGCTGCCGCTGAGTTCGCTGAACAACTCCAGCTGCGTCGCCGTGTAGGAGAGATCATCCGCAGACCTGGCCGGCGCGGAGTCCAGATCATCCTGCGATCCCTCCACGTGCGTCTCAGTGTCAGGCTGGATCTCCAGCGGTGCTGGGGCGGGCGAGACCGAGAGCAAAACACGCGGCTCGAGCGCCTCCATCTTCAAACCCGGTTCACGGCCGGGGCGCGGGGCATTTCGTGCCTTCAGCCAGCACCCGATGTAGCGGATCCGTTGAGTTACTTTCGCAAAGGTGCGGGAGAACGGCAGTTCGAACATAAATCAAGGGGCGGCGGCTGTTTAAACAACAACTCCATTCCTACAGCATAACCCGCATCTCCTGAACACGGCCGAAGGCGACCATGAGGCAGGGGAGAGCGGCTCACGCGCAGGCGGGAGCAGGACGCACCTGCTTGCCATGGAAACAATGAAGGGGCAAGAACCTTCCAAAAAAAACGGAAGTTTTTTACAACCACTGGAGAGTGCCGAATCGTTTTAGCGCGTCTCGACCCGGATATCGCTTAGCCGAGGACGTTTGTCTGTTTGACGCCGACCTGATGGCGCGCTTATCTAGCCGGCCGTGCGCCCCCCTCTGGATGGTCGCGTGCCTTCATGAACGCCGCCAACGACCGCCAAAGCAGTGCTCCGAGCGAAGCTTTCGCCCAGCTTGATCGTCTGCGTCTTTTTGCCGGCGCTCCTGGCGAATTCTGGCCGGCTTTCCTGCAGATTGCGCTTTCTGTCGCCGGAGCGGAGGAAGCGGTGCTTCTCACCCGCCAGCGCGCGGCGGACGAGCCGGCGGTCTGGAAAGATGCTTTCTGCTGGCCTCCCACGAGCACGCTTTTTTCGCAGCTAAAGGCCGTCAAAGGGGAACTGGAGCGCCTCGGGCTGGAAGCGGAAGGGAACGGGAGCAGCGTGTCGACCAGAAGCGACTTCGTCGCCGTGCGCCTGGAGACCGGCGAAACCCAGCGCGGGACGGTGCTGGTTGCCCGGGTGGTCGCCGGTGGTTATCGCGAGGAGGCGGCAACGCGCCTGCGTTTGCTTGCCGATGCTCCGCTGCTCTATCAGCTCACGCGCACCCTGGAGCAGGCGCGGCACGATGCCGGACGCTTTGCGGTCACTCTCGACCTGCTCACGTTGCTCAACGCTCAAACCCGGCTCGCGGCGGCGGCGATGCTGCTTTGCAATGAGGTCGCGGCGAGATTTCGGTGCGATCGGGTGAGCCTTGGCTGGCTGGAGCGGAAATACCTAAGGCTTCAGGCGATCAGTCATAGCGAGAAGTTCGAGAAGAAGATGGCCATCGTCGCCGCGCTTGAACGGACGATGGAGGAGGCGCTCGAGCAGGACGAAGAGTTGATCTTCCCGGCTCCTCCGGAAAGTCGCGCGGTGACTCGCGACCACGCAGCCTTTGCGCGGGAACAAGGCAGCGCCAACCTCCTCTCGCTCCCTCTGCGGATCAGCGCCGAACCTACTGGAGTCCTCCTCCTCGAACGCGGGACTGAATTCACCGGACAAGAACTCCAGACGCTGCGCCTTCTCTGCGACCAGAGCGCGCGCCGGCTTTACGACCTCAAACGCCATGATCGGTGGTTTGGCGCGCGCTTCGCCACCTGGCTCCGGGAGCAGGCGGCCAGGATCGTCGGCCCTGAGCACACCGGGCGCAAAGTGCTCGCCCTCACGATCGCTGTGCTGCTCGCCGTCCTGCTCTTTGGAAAAGCCGAGTATCGCGTCGAGGCGCCGTTCATCCTGAAGAGTGACGCGCTCGCTCAAGTGCCGGCTCCCTTCGATGGATTCCTCGATGAGGTCCACTTCCGCATTGGGGACGCCGTGGTGGCAGGTCAGCCGTTGTTCTCGCTCGACCCGCGGGAACTCGTCCTGCAGGAAGCCGCCGCGCTTGCCGAGCGGCAGCGGTTCTTCAGTGAAGCGCAGAATGCCGAGTCGCTGAACGACGCGGCGGAGATGCGCATCGCCCAGGCCTCCGCAGATGAGGCGCAGGCGCGGCTGGATCTCGCGCGTCATCATCTCGGAAAAGCAAAGGTGCCGGCTCCTTTCGATGGCTACGTCGTCGAAGGAGATCTCCGGGAGAAGATCGCCTCCCCGCTCAAGCAGGGCGAAGTGCTCGTGAAGGTCGCCAAGCTCGACGCCATCTACGCCGAAGTGGCGATGCCGGAGCGCGACGTGCACGAGATTCGACATGGCCAGGGTGGCGAGATCGCCTTCGCGAGCCGCCCGCAATTTACCTATCCGGTGAAAGTCGAGCGCGTCGAACCGGTCGCGGAGATCCGGGAGAAAGGCAACGTCTTCATCGTCCGCAGCGAACTCACAGCCGCCCACGAGCCATGGTGGCGGCCCGGCATGAGCGGCGTTTGCAAAATCTCCGTCGGTCAGCGGAATCTGCTCTGGATCATTAGCCACCGCACGGTCGATTTCCTGCGGCTCTACCTGTGGTGGTAAGGGCGCATGGCCAGTTCCACCTTTAGCGAGCACTGGCACCGGGTGGCGAATCTCCGCCTCGCGCTCCGGCCGACCGTGGAAATTCGCAAACGGTGGTTTGGCGATGAGAAGTGGTTCATCATCCTCGATCCGCTGAACAACCACTTCTTCCGCATCTCGCCGGGTGCGCAGCGGGTGTTGCAGCGGCTCGATGGACGCGCGACCATCCAGGTCATCTGGGAAGCCGCGCTGGAGAAGGATCCTAACGGTGCACCGGGACAGGAGGAGATGATCCAACTTCTCGGGCAGCTCCATCAGGCGAATCTCCTGCGCGGCGAAATCCCGGCAGACAACGCGCGGGTCTTCGAGCGTTTCCGCAAACGCCGCGCTCGCGAAGCGAAGTCGTTCCTGAACCTGATGTTTCTGCGCGTGCCGCTCTTCGACCCGGACGCGCTGCTACGACGGATGCTCCCGTGGCTCCGGTGGATCATGACTCCACTTGGAGCCATCCTTTGGCTCGGCGTCGTGGGCGCGGCCGTGAAGGTGGCCATCGATCATGCGCCGCAGCTCCTCGCGCAAAGCGAAGGCGTGCTCGCACCGGGCAATCTCCTCCTTCTCTACGCCGCTCTCCTTTTCATCAAGCTCGTCCATGAATTCGGTCACGCCCTGTCGTGCCGGTATTGGGGCGGCGAAGTGCATCAAACGGGCGTGGCGCTGATCTATTTCAGCCCGGTGCCCTACGTTGACGCCACCTCGAGCTGGGCCTTCGGCAGTAAATGGCAGCGCATTTTCGTCGCATCCGCGGGCATGATCGCCGAGCTGTTTGTCGCTGCGCTGGCGACTTTCGTCTGGGCAAATACCGGGGAGGGGGCGCTGCACAGCGTCGCCTATAACGTCATGTTCATCGCCTCGGTGACGACGCTGCTCTTCAACGTGAATCCGTTGATGCGCTTCGACGGCTACTACATCCTCAGCGATCTGCTGGAGATGCCGAATCTGCAGGCGCGCTCGACGCGGATGCTCGTGCATCTCTGCGAGCGGTATCTCTTTGGCATTCGCACTTCGGAAGCGCCGACGCGGAAGCGTGGTGAAGCGGTGTTTCTGGCGATCTTCGGTTTTGCCGGGTGGATCTACCGGCTCTTCCTCGGCGTCGTGATCGCGC
>DASVRY010000150.1:0-13701 GCA_036388395.1 Chthoniobacteraceae bacterium | reverse complement strand
AGTTACACCCTGCACCGCGCGAAGCTGCACATCGCCAACTTGCAGCCCGAGCGCTTCCTCCGCAACACGCAGGAACCCATCGGAAGCATCAGTCAGTGCAACCTGAAGCTGGCCAAGATGATCCGCGGGTGCCGCGAGCTTCTCCCGCTTCAGTAAATCCTTCACGGCGACGGCGCAATTGTGCGCGGAGTCGACGAGCGTGATCGCGGAGCCGACGTACTTCTGGATGCAGCCGCGGAGCAGGGGATAATGCGTGCAGCCCAGCACGAGCGTGTCGACCTCCTCGCGCACCAAACCCTCCAGGTACCGTCCGATGACCTGGTCAGCGATCGGATCGTTGATCCAACCTTCTTCGATCAATGGCACGAGCAGCGGGCACGGCTGGCTGATGACCGTTACCTCCGGCGCGAGCGCATGAATCGCTCGCTCGTACGCGCGACTGTAGATCGTCGCTCGCGTGCCGATCACGCCGATTCGGCCACTGCGCGTGGCATCCACTGCCGCCTTGGCGCCGGGCAAAATCACCCCTGTCACCGGCACTCTCAGGATTTCGTGCAAACGCGGTACGGCAAGCGCCGAAGCGGTATTGCAAGCAACGACGATGAGCTTCGCCTGCTCCGCGAGAAGGAGCCCGCTGATCTCGATACTATATCGCTCGATGGTTGCTGGGCTTTTCCCGCCATACGGAACACGCGCTGTGTCGCCGATGTAGAAGATGTTTTCCGCCGGCAGCAACTCCCGCAACGCGGCTGCCACGGTGAGACCGCCGATGCCGGAGTCGAAGACGCCAATCGGCGGAATGCGAACGGGAGCGGTTTCCTCCTCTCCGCCGACAATCGGTGAATCGATGACCAGCGGGATCATCGGGGAGGCAGAAGCCTTGGCCAGGCTCCGCTTTCCGCGAGGCTTGCGATCTGCCACAGGAGAGTTCTTCAATTCGCTGTCGGAATGATGACCCTCGGCCCGTCCGATGGTGAGGTGGAGAAGGTCTCGACCCGGGGCCCTTCCGCGGCCGGTTTCGAGACAATGGTCGGCTGGGGTGAGAGAGCGCGTCGGTAATTTTGCACTGCCTGCAGGATACACGAGGCCATCTGCTGCCGATAATCCGGAGTCGCGACGAGCTTTGCGTCGAAGCTGTTGCTGAGGAAACCGCCTTCGATGAGCACGCCTGGGATGGTAATGTCGCGAATCACCACGAACCGCGCACGCTTGATCCCGCGGTCATACATTTTCGAGCGGACGACCAGCGCGGCATGCATCGCCGTGGCGAGCGCCATGTTCTCCGCGTCGCGGACGTTCCCCGGGCACGGGTCGAGATCGGAAAGTCGAGGGCCATCTGCCGCCATGGAGGGAACGCCGCGCGGAGCAAGCGTAAAGGTTTCCAGACCGGTCCCGGAGCCGCCCGAATTGAAGTGGACGCTTACGAAGAGCGCGTTGTCGTACCGATTGGCAAAGCGCGCCCTGTCCTCGAGTGGCACAAAGACATCGGTGCTGCGGGTGAGTACCACCTTGAATCCCGCCTGCATGAGGAGCATCCGGGCGCGGTTGACGACATCGAGGGTGAAGTCCTTCTCGTTGCCGTAGGAACTCTGCGCGCCGCGATCATGGCCGCCGTGTCCGGCATCGAGTACAATCGTGTCGACCTTTTCCGCGCCAGCGATCCGGCTCGGCCGCAGCACCGGCTCGATGACTTTCGTCAGATCCATGCGCGAGATGCAGAGCTGCCCGTTGTGATCAGCGATCGGGTAGCTGAGGTTGAACTTCAGGTTGTTGATGTAAAATTCAACTGAACCAGCCTGGCCCCGCAAGCTGCGGCTCCCGAGGCGCAAGGTGAAGTTGTTGCTCGCGCGCTGCACGCCGCCCAGACCGTAAAACTGCGCGACGTTTTCAAGCGTCACGTGATCCCGACCGCCAACTTTGACGAGCTTCCAGTCTGCAGCCGGGGCCATGGCCATGCAGGAGAGCAGGGCGAGGACGATAGTGAGGACCCTGCGCATGGGGAGCGAAGGGTAACGGTGGAAGGCGGGTTGGCAAGGGGATTTACAGGCGATCAGCGCCGTGTGCGACCCGGAAGAGAAGGGGGCATTCACCACGGAGCGAAGGGAGGTCACGGAGCGGATCCTTGCGGAGAACGTCGAACGCGGAACGTCCAACATCGAACGCCGAAGGAAGGAATCAGCGGGGCGCGAACCCCTCATGCGAGCGGATGGAGGAAGGGACCTGGTTCGTAGACTTATTTACGAAAGCTCCTCGATTCAGCCCGGTAAAAGAGGATCAGGCGAAGTCGAAGATCCGCGCCTTTACGCAGTTCGGCTTAAACACTTTTTCCACGAAATCCACGTGCCTTGGGTGGATCTGGTAAGCCTCTTCTTGTGCTTTGTCGGTGAATTGGAGGTTCAGCGCCACTTGGTAGCTCTGATCCACCACATCGCGGTGGCTCGGAACCATCCGGCCAATGTGGAAGCTCACGACTCCCGGGATGTCGCGCAGGTATTCCTCTGCGCCTGCGATGAGTGCGTCAGCGGCGTCTGGCTTTGCAGGGTCAGTCCAAAAAATTACAACGTGGGAAAGCATCCCCGAGAAAGTGCGGGAACGTCCCGGCACGTCCAGCGAAAACCGACGCGCCAGAACCTCGACAGTCGAGGCGCAAGCCATTACACCAGTCGGCTCCTCTTTTCACACTCCCATGCCCACTTCGACCTACCGCTTCTGCTTCGGCCCCTGGAATTTCAGCGAAGGAGCCGATCCTTACGGCCCCACGACACGCCCTGCACAGACGGCCGATTGGAAGCTGAATCAGCTCAAAGCGCTCGGCTTCGACGCGATGATGTTTCATGACGACGACGCGGTGCCTGAGATCGACAGCAAGAGCGAGACGGCAATCCGCGAAGAAGCGAAAGAGCTGAAACGGCGTCTGGACGGCGAAGGCATCGCCGCGGAAATGGTCGCACCACGTCTCTGGTTTGCGCCACAGACAATCGACGGCGCCTACACGAGCAACGATCCGGCGGCGCGTCAGTATGCGATCGACCGTTCCCTGCGCTCGATTGACCTCGCGAACATCCTCGGCACTGATGTGCTCGTCCTCTGGCTCGCTCGCGAAGGCACGTATCTTCGGGAAGCCAAAGTCGCCTCCCGCAGCTACGACTACCTGATCGAAGCCATGGATCGGATGCTGGCTCACGATCCAAAGATTCGGCTGGCGGTGGAGCCAAAGCCAAACGAGCCAATGGATCACGCCTATCTTCCAACGATCGGTCACGTCCTCGCGCTCGCGCAACTTACTCGCGATCCCGCGCGTGTCGGAACGGTGATTGAAAGCGCGCACTGCATTCTGGCCGGCCTCGATCCGTCGGATGAGATCGAATTCGCCCTCCGCTTCAAGAAGCTCTGGTCGCTTCACCTTAATGATCAGAACGGCCTCAAGTTCGACCAAGACAAGCCTTTCGGCAGTGCCAACCTGCGAAGCGCTTTCAATCAGGTGCAGACACTGGAGCGCCACGGCTACGGCAGCGGTGGTGAGTATGTCTGCTTCGATGTGCATCCTTTCCGCACGACCAAGGCAGAGCATTGGCTGGATCACCTCTCGAATAGCCGGCGGACTTTCCTGCGGTTGGTCGAAAAGGCGCGCAGCTTCGATCAGGCTGCGGCTGATGGGATGATTGGCGAGCGCAACTATCAGGCGCTCGACCAGCTCGTGATCGAGCATTTGCTCGGATAAGCGGGAGCGTCGAGAGGCGGCACCTACACGCTCGCATAGATCGCCGCGCGCGAATCTCTGGGTACCAAACCTAACTACCTATGAAGCTCTTGCCTACTGCCTCGTTGATTGCGGCTCTCGTCTGCGTTGTTTCCTTCACCGCTTGTTCGGCGCCGGAACGCCGCAGCCAATCGAGCTCGTCCAGCAGCAGCTCTGACGGCCGTGTCTATAATCCGCAGACCCGCGACTACGAGTGGCAGAATCGCAGCCGCTCTGCGACTTCTCCTGGAGCCGACCGGACACGCCGCTCTTCGAACTTCTAGGCTGTGTCAATTACGGGGGGACCGCGCGATCTGCAACAGGCTGGAGAGGCGAGTGTTGTTTTCTTTGGAGGCGAACTCGGCGGTCCTAACCCGGAGGGGGTGAGGCATGAGGGTGTAGAAGCGTGCCTAGTGAATGCGCGTCGACGTGCGGTATTGCCCGTCAGAGACGGGCAATCACAGGCCGGAGGCCTATGCTCCCCATCAGGAAATGCGTGGCGACACTCTTCATGCGGAGCACAGACCTCCGGTCTGTCGCAGCGGAGCTCCCGGTTCCATGCATCTCAAACCGCAAGCTACCAAGTGCAGAGCCATTCATCCCTGAGTCTGACAGTCCGCCGCTCCCGCTCCAACATGGGCGCTGCCCAATGATTTTCCGGCTGATCCGCCTGCTTGTGACGGCGCTTGGCGTAATCGCCTCAGCGGGCACACTGCTTAGCTTCAGCAAGAACCCGCACTGGTTTGTGCGGATGTGGGATTTTCCGCGGGTGCAAATCGCTGCCGCTGCCGCCTTCTCTGGAGTGCTCCACCGGAGCATGTTCTTCCGCGGGCGTTTTGCCGATTGGGCTCTGCTCGTTGCTAACCTCCTCTGCATCAGCTGGCACGGGAAGAAGATCCTTCCCTACACTCCGCTTTGGCGTCAGCAGGTGCGGAAGAGCCGGCTCCGCTCGCCCAATCCCAGGGCAATCCGCCTGCTCATGAGCAATGTGCAGATGGAGAATAAGCAGCACGCGCGGCTGTTGAAGACGATCCGCGAAACCGATCCAGACGTGGTCCTCGTCGTGGAGACGGACGCCGCCTGGGCTGAAGCACTCGAAATCCTGGATGCAGACTACCCGTATGGGGTGAAGCAGCCGCAGGAAAACTGGTATGGCATGCTGCTCTTCTCGAGACTGCCGCTGATCGATCCACGCGTGGAGTTCCTCGTGCAGCACGACATTCCCTCCGTCCATACCGGCATTGAGTTGCGCAGCGGCGACCGCATTTACTTGCATGGGATCCATCCGCGTCCTCCGGAGCCGATCCGCGATCAGCATTCCACTCCTCGCGATGCGGAACTCGTGATCATTGGGCAAACCATCGAAGAGAATGGTGATCGGCCCACGATTGTCGCTGGTGATCTAAATGACGTCGCGTGGTCGCCGACGAGCGAGCTATTCCTTCGGCTAAGTCGTCTGCTGGACCCCCGAATCGGGCGCGGCTTCTACAATAGCTACAACGCCGACCATCCACTGCTGCGTTATCCGCTCGATCACGTCTTCCACTCGAATCACTTCCAGCTTGTGCTTCTCCGTCGGCTCCCGCACATCGGCTCCGACCACTACCCGATGCTTGTCGAGCTGGCCTATGAGCCGGCAGCCAAGGCAGCCCAGCCGACTCCGCAACCCGAGAACGGGGACCAGGAAGAAGCTGATGCGAAGATTGAAAGGCAAGCCGAGGCGGCCAGCACTGGCGACGACCGACCTTCCGAATGAAGGAAGTTGCCGCAGATAACGAGGCAACGTTTGCGCGACGAGGTAGCGCATACCTCGTCCATGTCTATACAGCGTCCGGCGTTGTCTTCGCGTTTCTGGCGGCAGCAGAAATTTGCCAGACGACTCCGGATGTAAAGCGGGTCTTCCTGCTGCTTTTCATCGCGCTATTTATCGATGCCTCTGACGGGCCGCTCGCGCGACGTTATCAGGTAAAGCGATGGGCGGCCGCAACCGACGGGCGCACAATCGATGATATCGTCGACTATCTTACCTTCACCTTTATCCCGCTCCTGCTTATCTGGCGCATGGGATGGCTGCCGGATCCTGCAGCTCTCTGGATCGCACCTGCCCTAATCGCCTCGCTGTTCGGATTCTCCAATACCAAGGCAAAGGACGAGGTAAACGGCTTCTTTCTCGGCTTCCCTTCTTACTGGAACATCTTCGCATTTTACGCCGGCCTTTGGAAGACTCCGACCGGCACTTGGATTAATGGCATCCTTCTGCTGGTTCTTGCCTTGATGACCCTGCTCCCAGTCCGATTTATTTACCCAAACCTGGCGCCGCCGAAATGGAAATGGCCAGTGATGGTTGGCGCGTTCCTTTGGCTAGGCTCGTTGATAGCGGTCTGGATTAGCTACCCAGATGCTTCCTCCTGGTTGATCGGTGCCTCGTTGATCTATCCTGCATTCTATACGTGGTTGTCCTATTGGTTGCACCGCGGTCGAACCGGGTAGGGAAGCGAGTTCCTGGCGCTAATAGGCCTCATTGGCGCTGCATCGGAATTATACAGTCGATCACCGGCGCGCCCACCGGAGCTTTGCGCTGCTGGATCGAGGGTTCGCCCGCAGCTCGGCGGGGGACGGGCGGATCACATCGTCCGAGATTGCGGAGAAAAGGCCATCGCGCAGACCGGCTTTGAAGGTGTGCTTAACGCGCCGATCTTCGCCAGAGTGAAAGGTGAGGATCGCGACCCGGCCGCCAGGTTTGAGGCAGTGCGGAAGGCGCCGTAAAAACATATCGAGGGCCCCGAACTCGTCGTTCGCCGCAATCCGTAGTGCCTGGAAGACGCGCCGCACAGACACCTCCACCTCCCCGGCGGAAATGGTCGGGCGGCGCTCCAGCTCCGAGCGGATGATGCCCGCGAGGCCGGTGGTGCTGGTTACCGGAAGTGATGTGATCACCGCACTGGCGATCCGATCGGCGTGTGGCTCGTCCGCGTTTGCGCGGAGCAGGTCCGCAAGCTCTGCAGTCTTTATTGAGGCAAGCAGCGCACTTGCAGGTTGCCCACGCTGCGGATTCATCCGTAAGTCCAGGGGGCCTTCCGCTTTGAAGGTGAAGCCGCGCAGGGGATCGTCGATCTGCATCGAGGAGACGCCGAGATCAGCGAGGATCACATCCGCGCCGTCAGGTGCCTCGGTCGCAAGCAGCTGCGCGAGACCCGCAAAGTTCAACCGATGCACGCTGAGACAGTCGGCAGGAAAGCCCATCCCGCGGAGCTGGGTTTCAGTCTTCGGAAGTTCGATCGGATCGGCGTCGAGAGCGATGAGACGGCCACCAGGCTGCACGGCGGCGAGGAGTTCACGCGCGTGGCCGCCAGCGCCCAGCGTGCAGTCGACGGCGATCTCACCGACCCGTGGCTCGAGCACCGAAAGAATCTCCGCGACCATAATCGGCCGGTGTGAACCAGCCGGTGTCTTGCCGCTGGCGAGGACCTTGGCGATGGCTTCCGGATAGCGCGCCGGATCCCGTTCCTTGTATTTCTCCTCGAAACGCCGCGGATTCCTGCCGGAGTATCGAGGCCGCCGTTTAGGCTTTTCCGGCGGTGAATCGCTCACGGTGAACGGGCAAACCCATCACTAGGCAGCGGTCTTCCCAACCGCATTCAGGAAAGGCAGGAGCTCCTTTTGCAGCGCAGCAAAGCCCTCGAAATCCAACTGTTGCTGACCATCACTCAACGCCTCGGCGGGGTTTGGATGCACCTCGATGATCAAACCATCGGCACCCATTGCAACGGCTCCACGGCAGAGGGCGCGGACCAGATCGGCGCGTCCGCAGCCCTGACTCGGATCGACGATCACGGGGAGGTGCGACTCTTTCTTGGCAATGGCCACGGCGGAAAGATCCAGCGTGTTACGCGTGTAAGTCTCGAAGGTGCGGATACCCCGCTCGCAGAGCAGCACGTTAGGGTTTCCGTGCGCGAGGATGTACTCCGCGGCGAGAAGCCACTCGTCAATCTTCTGGTTCATGCCGCGCTTCAGAAGGATCGGCTTGCCCGTGCGGGCGCACTCGATGAGGAGCTGGAAATTCTGTGCATTCCGTGCGCCGATCTGGAGGATATCGGCGGTTTGTGCGACGTGCTCCACGTGGTTCTCGCTGAGCACTTCCGTGATGATCTTGAGCCCGGTCTCCGCCTTCGCCATCGCAAGCAGGCGCAGCCCTTCCTTGCCCAAACCCTGAAATTCATACGGCGAAGTTCGTGGCTTGTAAGCGCCGCCGCGGAGGATCGTCGCCCCAGCCGCTTTCACCGCGCGCGCGGTGGTCATGAGTTGCTCTTCGCTTTCGACCGAGCAGGGGCCCGCCATCATTGTGAAGCCAGGACCACCCACCGAAACGCCGTCGACATCCACCACAGAATCCGCGGGGTGCGACTCGCGACTCACTAGCTTGTAGCGCTTCTGTACGCGCATGACGTTTTCGACCTGCGGGAGGAAATTCAGTGACTCCAGGGTGTGATGTGTCTGTTCGTCACCAATTGCCGCGATCACCGTCTGGTGCGCTCCAAAGATCGGGCGGGCGTCGTAGCCGAGGCGCTGCACTTCTTCGATCACCGCGTCGATTTGATCACGGGGCGTATTGGGTTTAATGACGACGATCATGGGACAGGGCAGTTGATAGTTCGGTGTGGATTGTCGATAGTGCGCATTCGCTTTGCGGACTGCGAACTCCGTCTATCCACCATCACCTCTTAAGCCTCAACCTTTCTCACGTGCAAGATTTCACCGGCGGCGGTATCCACGCTCTTCCCAGCAAACCTCAGCGTAGTTTTGGCGATCCAGCGATCGATCAGAAAGTCAAGGAACTGGTCAGCGCAGCCGGCTGCACGAAATCGTGTGAGCTGATCGAGCAGCTCATCGTCTCCGCGCTCAAGATGTCGCGCGATCAGATCGGTGTGGCAGATCTGAAGCTCTTCACCCGGTCGCTTAACGAATTACGCTACGCCTCGCGCACTTTTGCGCCGTATCGCCAGAAGCGGAAGATCGTCGTCTTTGGGAGCGCCCGCACGGCACCCACCGAGGCAGAGTATATCGCGGCGGAGCAGTTCGGCGAAAAGATGCGCGAGCTCGATTACATGATCATCACCGGAGGCGGCGACGGCATCATGGGCGCGGCGCAAAAGGGCGCCGGTCGCGAGCACAGCTTCGGGCTAAATATTCGGCTCCCCTTCGAGCAGCGGGCGAACGAGACGATCCACGGCGACTCGAAGCTGATCAACTTCAACTACTTCTTCACGCGGAAGCTGAACTTCATGAAGGAGACGCATGGCGTGGCGCTGTTCCCCGGCGGCTTCGGCACAATGGATGAAGGCTTCGAGGTGCTAACCCTTATGCAGACCGGCAAAGCGCGGATCATTCCTGTGGTGCTCGTCGACAAGCCCGGCGGCCGCTATTGGGAAACGTGGATGGCGTTTCTGCGCGAACACCTGCTCACGCTCGGTCTTGTCTCAGCGGAGGATTTTCATTTCTTCCGCATCGCCCACAACGTCGATGACGCCGTGGCCGAGATTCAGCACTTCTATCGGAACTACCACTCCTATCGCTGGGTCGGCAGCCGGATGGTCATGCGGCTTTACCACGAGCTCAGCGCCGAATCGGTGGCGAAGCTAAACGACGAGTTCGTAGACATCTTGGACAACAGCAAAATCGTGCAATCGCCAGCGCTGCCCGAAGAGCAGAACGAGCCGGAGCTCGTCGATATGCCGCGCCTGGTCCTCACCCCGTATCGGCGGAATTTCGGCCGCTTCCGCAAGCTCATCGATTCGATCAACGCCGCCGACCGGGCGTAGAGCGACGGGTGAAGGCCGAGGTCGACGCGTGGTCTCTGGCATCCTGCCCTGCCGATTGGGGACGAGGTCGTGCACGACAAGTCTCATTGGGCAACTCGCAGACGTATGCTCCGAATTCTGCTTCTTAGCTCTGGCGTTACTTTGGTTGTCCTAGGCTGCTTGCTTCTGTCTTTCGGACTCGCTGGTCAGGGCATCAACGACGGTGAGTGGCGAACCATTAGCGAGACAGGAATGCCGTCCCACCCAGATAGATTAAATTGGTCGGAGTGGCGTCAGAACGATGGCTCGGTCCACCCATTCTCTTCATTCCGGCCAGAGCAGCGTCCCGAAGGCTTGCCCGATTTCCGCATTGGCCACGTCGAGGGGTTCCTATTCAACTTCACCTTTTATCAGGGCCGTTTCCCGCGTGAAGGCGTCTTCCAAGAGTTTCCTGCTATCGGCCCCGGCTGGGGCGCATCCTACCAGTGGATTTGGTCGTTCTTGGCGCTCGCAGCAGGAACGTGTTCCCTCTCTGGGGCGCGTCTCGCGGTGCGAGCTTGCGATGGCTAAACTGGAGACTTCTGGAGGATCGAAGCGATCGCGCTAGGCTAGTGTCGGCTGTTAGCCGCGCGCGGCGCTAGGGAGCCTTGCGATTGGCCGCGACGTAATCGGCGATGGTGTTCACCGTCGCGAGCGCCTGGCGGGCGGTTTCGGAGTTTGGGACGGTGACGCCAAAATGCTTCTCCAGCGAGACGACGAGCTCCAGCGCGTCGATTGAATCCAAGCCCAAACCATCCGGTCCGAAGAGTGGCAGGTCGTCGCCGATTTCCTCTTTTGCCACCTTGAGCATCAGGTTTTCGACCATCATGGCTTTGATCTGATCGCGTAAAGTGTCGTCGGACATGGCGGGCGGCGGTTTTGTGGCGAAAGGGATTCGGTTTCAAGCCTTTTCGCGACTGCCGGTGAGGGGAAATAGGTCGAATAGGTCACATGGGACCTATCCTGCGTAGGCGAACGAGCTGCGTGCCTTCGACGATGGGCGTTGGGCGTTCAGCCTTCAGCGTTTTCCGCCTGCCTACTACCCAGCCAGCGCCGCAAGGCGTCCGGTGCTATCCCCGACAAACGGCACCCGCACATCCATCCGGTCGAGCATCGACGACCAGAGATTCGCCACTGGCGTCTCCTGCGCGAGCCGGATGTGCCGGCCCGTTTTGATCGTGCCGCCGCCACGTCCGGCGAAGAGGATCGGCAGGTCGTCGTGATTGTGCCGGTCGCCGTCGCTGTTCCCGCTGCCGTAGACGATCATCGAGTGATCGAGCAGCGTGCCCTCGCCTTCAGGGATGCTCTTCAGCCGCTGCACGAGGTAGGCAAATTGCGCGACGTGGAATTTGTTGATCTCGCGAATTTTCCGGATCTTCTCCGGGTCGCGGCCATGATGCGAGAGCTCGTGGTGCCCTTCATTCACGCCGAGATCCGGGTAGCTCTTGTTGCTGCCTTCATTGGCGAAAACAAACGTGCTGATCCGGGTGACATCAGCCTGGAAGGCGAGCACGAGCAGATCGCACATGAGCCGCAGATGCTCGCCGTAGCTCGCGGGCACGCCTTGCGGCACCTTCGCCCCCGGCGGAACTTTCAAGCCGGGAAGCCGGCTTGCGCGCTCCATCCGCAGCTCGATCTCGCGGATCGCGGTGAAGTATTCATTGAGCTTCTGCTGATCGTTCTTCCCGACGCGGCTCATCACGGCCTTTGAGTCGTCGCGGATGAAATCGAGCACGCTTTTGCGCGAAGCATCACGGCGCGCACGCTCGGTGGCGCCCGGCGCGCCGAAGAGCCGCTCGAAGGCGAGCTTCGGATTCACCTCCTTGGGGAGCGGTTGCGTCGGGGATTTCCAGGAAAGCGTTGAGCTGTAAACGCAGGAATAGCCAGAGTCGCAGCCGCCGGCCATCCCGGCTGGTTCGCATCCGATTTCGAGCGAGGCGAGTTGCGTCTGATCGCCGATGCGCCCCGCGGCGAGCTGATCGATCGACGTGCCGGCGCGGATGTCCGTGCCGTCTGTCTTGCGCGGGTGAGCGCCGGTGAGGAAGGCCGCCATCGCACGCGCATGATCGCCGCCGCCGTCGCCATGCGGCCGCGCCTTGTCCGCGGCGAGGCCGGTGAGGACGAGCAGATCGTTCTTCACGGGCGCGAGCGGACTAAGGATCGACGGGAGATCGCCTAGCGCGCCGACGTTTCCCGGCGTCCAATGCGCCATGTCCTTGCCGTTCGGCACGTATAGGAACGCCATGCGATTCGGCGCCGCGACTTTGCCGGGCACGTCAGCGGCCCAAGCGGTGAGCTGACCCATTGCCTCGAGCCACGGCAGAGCGATGGTGGTGCCGATGCCGCGGAGCACAGTACGGCGGGAGATGTGTGGTGCTTTCATGGGTCGAGTGCTGCGAGTTGCGAGGCGCCGCGGCGCATCGTGAAGGGGGCGCTCTTCACGATAGCCGTGATGAGCGTCGAAAATTTGTAATCGCCGCCGGCGAGCGTGCGCTGGATGCGGTCGATCGTCGGCTGATCGTAGTAATCGACGCCGCGACCGAGCGCGTAGATGAGCATCTTCTCAGTGAGGCAGCGGGCGAAATCATGGCGCTTGTCCCGGAGCAACGCTTTCAGATCGGCCGCACCAGTAAGTTTGCGCCCGCGCAGCTCGCTTGTTGCGTCCACGGGTTTGCCGATTTCATCCAGCTCACGCCAACGTCCAACGCCGTCGAAGTTCTCCAGGGCAAAGCCAAAGGCGTCCATCTTTTCGTGGCAGCCGGCGCAGTTCGGATCAGCGCGATGTTGCTCGAGCTTCTGGCGAAAGGTGCCCGTGAGCTCCTTGCGTTGCGTGTCGTCGAGCGAGGGAATATCCGGCGGTGCGGGTGGTGGCGGTGCGCCGAGGAATTGCTCGAGCACCCACTTCCCGCGTTTCACCGGCGAGGTGCGGGTGGGATTCGACGTGACCGTGAGGATACTCGCCTGGGTGAGCAGACCGCCGCGCGGAGTGCCCGCGAGCGACACCCGTTTCCACTCGTCTCCATTGAACTTTGTCCCGGCAGCCAATCCGTAGAAGGTCGCGAGGCGGCGGTTTACCCACGTGAAATCGCCGTCCAGCAGATCGAGCACGCTGCGGTCTTCGCGCATGATCTCGAGGCAAAAGCGGCGCGTTTCCTCGAGCATCGCCGCGCGCAGCTCCGGCTCCCAATGCGGGAAAGCGGTGTCATCCGCGGCGTGTGTGGCGAGGCGGCCGAGCTGCAGCCATTGCAAGGCAAAGTGCTCGACCAGCGCCGTGGCTCGTTCGTGTTTCAACATCCGGCGCACCTGCCCGTCGATGTTCGCAGTCAGCTTGCCGGAGTGGGCGAGTTGCAGGAGTTCGTCGTCGGGCATCGAGCTCCACAGGAAGTAGGAGAGCCGCGTGGCGAGTTGAAATTGATCGATCGGGTGCGGATCTGGATTGAGCGGCTTGGCAGCCGGTTCGAGTCGGAAGACGAACTTCGGCGACGCGAGGATCGCCGTGACGGCGCGACGCACCCCTTCCTCCCAGCTCTCGCCATGGCCGACGGTGTAGTTCACGAGCTGGCAGAGCCGGTCGAGTTCCTCATTGGCCACAGGCCGCCGCCACGCGCGTGAGGCGAAGCGCCAAAGCAACTCCCGAGCTTGCTCCGCCTGCGGCCGGCCGGGCGTGAAGACCATCAGCGACTTGGTCGCGGCGGAGCGCGTGTCGAGCGGCCCCTCCTGCTCGATCCATTCGACGAAGAGCGTCGGCGCCGGCTCCCCAGCGGCTGGCTTGAGCGCCGCCACAGCCACGCGCTCGACGCCGGGAGTTGGCGGCATCTTGAACTCGATCACCTGCGCTTCTTTGGCGTCACGCGCGGTGACATTCACCACGGTCAGGATGCGGCAAGGGTTCACCGCGCGCAGAGCCACGCCATCGAGCTTCGCGATCTCCGCGCTCGACGAGTGGCCCGGCATCTTTTCTCCTGAGGCGAGCAGCGCGACCTGCACCGGCTTGCCAGACGCGGATTTCGCAAAGAGGCGGGCCCGCACGATGTACTCACCATCGGTCCCGATACGCGCGGGGGTATTCAGCGGACCGGAAAGAATCGCTTCCGTCTCAGGAGCGCAGATGGGACGAAACTGATC
>DASVRY010000149.1:0-4332 GCA_036388395.1 Chthoniobacteraceae bacterium | reverse complement strand
AGCGTCACGCAAGAGGTCGAGAGCCTCGTCCGTTTCCTGGAGATCAACAAAGCGCGCGAAACCCACGACCTCAAGGGCGCGGCGATGTCGCTCCACATGGTCTTCTCCGGTAATCCCGGGACCGGCAAAACGACCGTAGCCCGCATCGTATCGCGCATCTACTCCGCCCTCGGCGTTCTCAAAAAAGGACACCTCGTTGAGACTGATCGGCTCGGCTTGGTCGGCCAATACATCGGCCACACCGCGAAGAAAACCGATGAGCTGGTGCAGCAGTCGCTCGATGGAATCCTCTTCGTGGACGAGGCCTACGCGCTAGTGTCCGGCGGCGAAAACGACTTCGGCCGCGAGGCCATCGACACCCTCGTCAAGCGCATGGAGGACTACCGCGAGCGGCTCATCGTAATCGTCGCCGGCTACCCGGACGACATGGAGCGCTTCATTGACACCAACCCGGGCCTCCAGTCGCGGTTCACGATTCACTTAAACTTCGAGGACTTCAACGCCCCCGAGCTGGTCGCTATTTTCAAGAGCTTCTGCGAGAAGAACCAGTATCGGCTAGAGGCCGCCGCCGAGGCCGCGCTCGAAGCCCGCGTCGCTACCGAACTCGCCACCGCTGGCCGCGGCTTCGGCAACGGCCGCCACATGCGCAATTTGTTCGAGAAAGCGATCCGCAAGCACGCCGTCCGCCTCTGCATGAGAAAGCGCGAGTGGACCAAGGAAGAGCTCAGCGAGCTAACCATCGAAGATCTCAGCTAGCCGCAGCAACGCACATCTTGTGACCGAGAGCACGACAGGACCAGGTTATCGCGCGTTCTCCGTGATCACCCTGATGCAAGCCGGAAATAGCCGGAAAAGCTAGCTATGAGAGTTCCAGCCCGACTGAGTTTTTCCGCTCTAGTGGATCACCAAATCTAGCGCAGGGCGTTCGCGTGTGCCGGAGCGTGGCTCGTGTTGGTTCTCTGAGGCTCACCTCCTTTTAACCGCTCTACTAAGCGCCACCGAGTTGCAGGTTTAGAGTTAGCGAGGACTGCCCCACTCTCCTACTCACCAACAAGGACAAGGCCTGCGATCGAGCCAAGCAGCACTGCAACTTGCCCCTTTTTCGATGTGATCACGAGGTCCGCGAGCGCGTCGTTGTTCACATCACACGTGTAGTAATGCTTCGCCTTGAACGGCAGTTCCGGAGCAGTGGTTAGGTTCTGGAGAATGTCCTCCGCGCCGCTGAGAAGCGTCACTGGCGGCTTCTTGCCCTTGAAGGTCACTAGGTCCGATCGTCCATCGCCGTTGAAGTCCTCAGCGATCGCGATTCCTGCTTTGGCTTTCTTTTTCGGAATTTCCCCAATAGGGGTGAGGGCATCAGCGCCTCCGAGCAGAAGAGCGAGGTTGCCCGTCTTGGTCACACCGCTCGCGAGATCCAACACCCGGTCACCATTGAAGTCCCCGACTACCAAGTTCGTTGGCTTGGTTGAAAGCGGCGCCAGACTGCCGACCGCAACCTGTCTAGTCTCCTCCCCCAGCACTAACTGAACCCCATCTTTACGCACCAGCGAGAGATCAGCCAAATCGTCGTCGTTGAAGTCACCAATTACAAGCGACTTGGCTGCCTTCTCTAGTTGAATCACGAACGTGGCAGCGAAGCTGTCACCGTCGTTGAAGAGCGCGCTGACAGCCTTGCCACCCTGTGTCACCAGATCCTCCTGGCCATCTCCGTCCAGGTCGCCGATCCGCAGCTGCTTGGCTTTCTTCGCCACAGTGAACTCCACA
Source organism: Chthoniobacteraceae bacterium (assembly GCA_036388395.1). Classification (GTDB taxonomy): domain Bacteria; phylum Verrucomicrobiota; class Verrucomicrobiia; order Chthoniobacterales; family Chthoniobacteraceae; genus DASVRY01. The sequence goes on along the minus strand of DASVRY010000149.1, from coordinate 2,568 downwards.
GCTGGAAGGAACGCGCCGCCCCCAGTATTCGCCAGCAAATTCACGGCGCCGTTTTTCTTGCTCGCCGCGGAAGCCTTGTTCAGGACAGCAATCTCCAGATCATTGCTTCCGCCTAGATCAGCCGCGCGAAATGCGCTTACGCCTTTCCCTACAGCGGACTCGCCGAGGCTCGTGAAAGCACCCGTACCGTCGTTCTCGAGAAGGAGCACCGCGCCCACTTTCTTGTTCGCCTCAGAAGTTTTCTTCAGGATCGCAATATCCGAAACGCCGTCACCGGTGAAGTCGCGGATGAGGAAAGCGAGTGGCTTCTTCCCCACCGCGAAACTCGCTGGCTCCCCGAACCGCCCCGCGCCATCCCCGAAGCGCACCTGGGCAAATCCGTTTGGCAGCAGCACTACGACGTCGACGATGCCGTCCCCGTTTAGATCGTCCAGTTCACGTGGTTCATCGTCGATAATGGTGACGGTGGTGACTGGCCGCGGCCCCACGGGCGCTCCGCCACCCGCCGCAGTGAGAGCCACCTGAAACGAGCGCAGCCGATCCTGCAGCACGTCATTGTAGATGGGAATCTGAACGGTCCGAGTCGTCTCGCCGGCGGCGAAAGTAATCTGCCCGACCGTCTCCATGTAGTCGATCCCCGGGCGCGCGCCATTCAGCCCTCCGGCGCTGCTCGTCGAGAAACCAACGGTCGTCGCATCTGTCGCAACGCCGAGGCGCGTCACCGTGAGGGTGACCTGGCGGACGCCTTCACGAACGAACACGCTGCTGCTGGAAAACTGCACACTCTGATCGTCATCCTCGATGGTGACCAGCGCGCTGGCTGGATCCCCGAGAGTCGCGCCACCAGTTGGGGTACCGAGCGCGACAACGAAGCTCTCACTGTCTTCAATCAGCAGGTCGTGGGAAATCTGGACGCTGATCGCCTTCGAGATCTCCCCGGCAGAGAACGTCACCGTTCCTGTCGTCGGAGCGAAGTCCTCGCCCGCCGTAGCCGTGCCAGAGCTCGTGGCATAGGTTGCGCTCACCGTGCCAGAGGAGGCGCCAAGCCGCGTCACAGTGAGATTCACAATGGCTGCACTTTCCTTGATTGCGACCGGGCCAACGCTGAATTGCAGCGTCACATCATCGTCGTCGATCGTGACTGTCGCTGCACCTGGAGAGCCGATGCTGGCTCCGTCGGTGGGATCCGAGAGAATGACCGTGAACGCCTCCTGAAGCTCGATTGCAGAGTCATTCGAAATCACCACCTGAAGCTGTGCGGAACTCTGCCCATCGGCAAAGTTCAACACCCCGCTTGTCGTTGTGTAATCCGAACCTGCGACGGCGCTTCCATTCGCCGTCGAGTAGGTTGCGCTGACGGCTCCGGTCAGCACGCCAAGTCGCGTCACCGTAAGAACCGCCATACCTGCTCCTTCAGTGACGCCGATCGCCGGCGCGCTGAATTGCAGGCTGGTATCGTCATCCACGATTGTGACGGCGATTTCATCCTCCAATCCCAGCGTCGCTCCACCAGTCGGAGTGCTCAGCCGGACGAAGAATTCCTCGTCACTTTCCACCAGCAAGTCCTGCCTGATCGCAACCGTGAAAGTCTTAACCGTTTCATTCTCGCCGAAGACGAGGACGTCCGTCGTATCGGTGAAATCTGCCCCGGCCTGGGCGGTCAACCCGCTGGTCGAGTAGCGCACCGTCACGCCAGCGGGCGTCAGTCCGGTGCGAGTGACGGTCAGCGTCACCAGCCCGATCCCTTCACTGACGCTGACCGCTGGGGCGCTGAATTGCAGGCTGTGATCGTCATCCACAATCTGCACTTGGGCCGTAGTCAAAGCGCCGAGCGTTGCTCCTGCCGTTGGACCACTCAGGCTTACTGAAAAGCTTTTCCGCTCCTCGACGATGTCATCGTTCAGGATGGCAAGCGCGATGGTTCGGCTGCGTTCGCCGTCCGCAAAGGTCAGCAGACCACTGGATGCGGTGTAATCCTGTCCGGCCAGTGCGGTGCCGTCGGTCGTCTCGTAGCTGACGCTCACCTCCCCTTCTGCGAGACCGAGCCTGGTCACCGTCAAAGTGGCCACTCCCGCGCCTTCGCTCACCAGGAACTGCGGTCGACTGAATTGCAGGCTCTGATCCTCATCCACAATCGTCACCGTGGCAGTCGCCGCGGCGATGACCGCACCTCCGCTGGATCCGCTCAGCGTCACCGTGAAAGACTCGTCCGGTTCGATGGTGAAGTCGTTCGCGATCGGAACGGTGATCGTCTTGCTCGTCTCGTTGGCCGCAAAGCTTAACGTGCCGTTCACCGGGGTGAAGTCGGGCCCCGGAATCGCGGTGCCGGCAGACGTGGCGAAACTCACGCTCAGCGGGCCATTGGTAACGCCACTCCGCGTCACCGTGAGCACTGCTGGACCGGCATTTTCCCGAACACTCACCGCCGTAGCCGCGAACTGCACACTTTGGTCATCATCCACGATCGATACTGTCGTGGTCGAGGCCGCACCCAAGGTCGCTCCACCGGCGGGAGTGCCGAGCGTCACGGTAAACGTCTCGAGGCTCTCCACCGCGGAGTCGTTTAGA
>DASVRY010000148.1:0-7002 GCA_036388395.1 Chthoniobacteraceae bacterium | reverse complement strand
AGCTCAGCTGTGAGTGGACTGTGGTGAGTGGCAGTGAATACGGAGAGGTGCAGTTTTCAGATCCGGCCAATCCGCAGAGCACCGCCACGTTCTCTGGCGCGGGACTTTACCGACTCAAGCTGACGGTGAGCGACGGCGTTTATGTGCGAAGCGCGGAAAACGAACTCTTTGTCTACACGCCGGAGGTCACAAGCTCGCTGCAGCTGACGACGACCCCCGCAACGGGTGGCACAAGCAGCTCTTTTACCTACGGACCCACGAGCGGCGTTTACCGCACGACATCTCACCGGGGGTACTTCAGCATCGATTTCGACGGCGTGGCCGCCGACCGACCGGGGTGGGATCTCACCTTCGACCTGCCTGCAAATGCCCCATTTGCCCCTCGCACTTACCAAGTTCCCGCCGGGACAGGAGAAAGCCAGCCGCAACTGACGATCAAAGATAAGTCCCGGATCATTGCCCATGGAGCGGGCAGCTTCGTTGTAAAGCAGGTGGTCTCCGCAGCAGACGGTAGGATCCTCGCCTTTTGGGCGACTTTCGAAAGAGCCGCGGGTTACGGCTCCGCGACAGTTTCCGGTGAAATCAAATACTTCGCCGGCATCCCACTCGCGTCCGTCAACCAGCCACCGCAGGTGCACGCCGGCCCCGATCAGGTGGCGAGCCTCGACTCGAGCGTAGCGCTTGTGGGGACTGCCGCAGACGACGATCTGCCGCAGCCCACCTCGTTTGCACTCACATGGTCGGCAGTCAGCGGGCCAGGTGTTGTGAGTTACACCAAACCGACAGAGCTCGAGACGCACGCCAGCTTCTCACACCCTGGAACCTACACACTGCGACTCACCGCAAGCGATGGGCAGCTCGTGAGGACAGACGATCTGGTGGTCCGGGTTTATGACCCACAACTCGGCAATCGGCTTGTGGTCGGCGGAGTCGACGGACCCGGCGCCAGTACCACGCTGACGTTTACCGAGCGCGAAGGAGAGTTTTCGGTTCAGCAGAATGCCAGCGGCGGTGTGTCCGTGCGAATGCTCGATTCGTCGCATCCATCCTCCTGGCCGGAGTTGGAACTCCACTTCGTCGCGCCCAGAGGTGTTCCGCTCGACCCGGCGCGGCTCTACCAGGAGGCGGAACCCTATCCCCGCCAGTCCCCTGTAAGTCCCGGCTTCATGCTGGATGTCGACGGGGTGAGGGGCGGTTCGGGCGCTGAATTCACCATTCATGAATTCACCCTCTCCGCGAGCGGTGAAGTCACGCGCTTCCATGCAACCTTCGCGCTTCCCGACGGTATTGCGGGGGAGGTTCGATACCGGCCTTCCGCTCCGTTTTCCACTCCCCCTGGCGGGGTGTTTAGGGCGGTCAGCGGCGATCGGTTGACCGTCAGCTCCGATGGCCACTTTTCCGCTGCTCTTCAAACGAAGCGCTCTGTGTTGCGCTTCAAAGGACAGTTCGACTCGTTCGGGCGTTGGAGCGGCACAATCGACAAGCAACAAATTTCCCTTCTGCTCACGACGAAAGGAATTGTTGGCGCGGTTATGAACGACATCGACCACATCATGCAATGGGTGGACCTCCTGCGCCCGTGGTCACCAACGCGAGACGTGCCACATTCTCCCGCTGCGGGAAGGTACACTTTTGCGCTCGAGCTGATCCCGACCACAGTTCTGCGGCAGCAGCCGAATGCACCTGGCTGGGGTCGAATGAAAGTGTCCAGGAGCGGGAGCGTGCGGCTCGCCGGGCGGCTGGGGCATGGTGAGCCCTTCAATTACGCGGGGTGGCTCTCGGAGAGCGGCCACCTGCAAATCGGGAGCCCGGTGCGCGTGAATCCGACTGCGTTGGGAGGCAAGCTCGTGTTCGTGAATGATCCCGAGCGATTGCTTGGTGTCACCGGCACTCTCACCTACAAGGCCAAGTCTTACGAATCGGCTTACCGTGACGACAAAGTGGCTGAGTTCATCGGCAGCAGGTGGGTTGATCACGGTTCCGCGCGCGAGTCGTTAAGCGGCTCCGCTTCTCCCGTCACGGGGCGACTGACGCTCCTTACGCGGACGGATAAGGTGCTGCTCTCGACGGCGGTCCACATTCATCCGGACAACAGCGTTCAGGTGCTTGGAGAATACGCAGACCGGCTGAAGCTCAAGCTCACCCGTGAAGGCACCATCGACGGTTCTTTGGATGACCCGACCCTCGGCCCTGTGATCCACCTGTCCGGCGCAATCCTTCAAGATCGGCGGGTCGGACGCGGCTACTGGTTGCAGAAAGCCCCGTCGGCTCCTGCGACCACTGGAGACCTTCGTCTGGAGCTGGTGAGATAAAGCGGGCGTTGGGAGCGGCCCTCGATCACTTCCCGAGCGGGAATCCTCTCACGAGTGTGGAAAAGGTCGCAAAGAGCCAGCTTCCCGTGGCTCCGTGGTAGAGAGCGACGTTCCGACTTGTGTCCGATGGATCGCGCCGGATCCCGAAGCTCTCCCACCGCTGCGCCGCCACCCGTAGATACTGCTTCTCGTTGGTAATCCAGAGCGTGCCTCCGTCACCTTCAGGCGTGATCCCGATCACTTCGCTGGAGGTGGGCCGCTGCACCGACTTGCGTGCAAGGCGTCCTCGCTTGCTGGCGAAGAATCGTGAAATGTGGCCGGACTTCTGCCCTGCAGCAAAGCCGCCCGGCAGCGCGGCAAGGGCAGTGAAGTTGCCTCGAAGCTTGAACTCTTCCTTCGCAGCCGCCGGATCCCACACACGCAGCCACTTGCCACCAAAGGCCGCGGCGATTTCCAACCCGGAGTCCAGGTCGAAGTTGCCCACCGCCATCGAGCTGAGTTCACCAAATTGCCGTGGAGAATTCCACACCACCTTCTGGTCCGCGAATCGATAGATCTCTACTCCAGACGCCTTGGTTTCCGAGTGGCCGAGGACATCAACTGACCACCCGACAATGATCTCCATGCTGCCGTCCCCATCCCAATCCGCGACAGCCACGGCGCGGATTCGGTTCCCTCCAGTATGGATCGGATCTTCGATCGCCTTCGACCAGATCGGTGAGAAGTGTCCGTCTTTGTAGGCGAAAATCTTGAGCTCACGCTCACGTCCTCCCCAATTCGACCCGAGCAGAACCTCGCATCGACCGTCGCCATCTACATCCTTCACCTCCATCAGCTCGAAGCCTCGCAAGTCTTCGATCCGACCGATTGACTTTGCGGTCTCGGGATCCACCGCCACGACCATGTTGCTGCCGCCGACGACCAGCTCCGGGTGACCATCTCCATCGAGATCGCCAGTCATGACGCGATTCCGGATGTGCTGCGCGTTGTCGCTCCGCCACATTAGGGAGCCATCGCTCAGGCGGATGATCGCCATCTCCTCTTCGTTGTGGCGATCCCCCTCCGCGTAGATGGCTTCAGCGAGCCCGTCGCCGTCCACATCGGCGACGGCGAGGAGAACCGGGTAGCCCGAGCCCGCTCTCGGCGCGGTGAGGCGAGACTCTATGGCGCCGGTCTGAGAATCGACGACGAAGATCTCGCTCCTCGGGATGTTCAGATCGTTTGCCCCAATGACCATCTCGAGAGCCGGGTCACTGTCGACCTGCGCGAGCCTCAGCCGAAACTCGCGAAGCTCATTGGTCACGGTCGTGTGCCACAGTTCGGCTTTCGTTTTGAGATCCAAGGTGAGCACCCGATCGCCCATGGTTACAAGAATCTCTGAGACGCCATTGCCGTCCCGATCAATGAGCCCCCGGTTCATTACCTCCATGCTGTATTCCCCCACGTGCCATTCTGTTTTCCAACTCCCCACCTCGAGCACCAGCCCACCGTCATAGAGGATCTCCAGCGGAGAGTCGTCATCGAGCTGACCGATGAAGAAGCGTGTCGAGCCAGCTCCCTCGAGCCGCGACACAGAGAGGAGACCACGAGGAAAGCTTTCGAGGCCATCCACGATCAAGGTGCTTGTGCTGGTCAGGATCAACAACTCCTCGCGCCCATCCTGATCCACATCTACCATTGCGGCGTCCGCGAAGACGTCGCTGGGGAGTTGAAAACTACCGATCAGCTCCTTCGTCTCCTTGTTGAAGAACTCGAAAAGACCATCGCCTCGGCCGACCACCAATTCGGTCCGGCCGTCTCCGTCCACGTCAATGAACCTGATCAAGTCGATGAAACTAGGAAACGTGGAATCGAAATGAGGCAGGCGATACTCCCGGCTAACGAAAATCTGGCGCATCGCCTTGATCTCCGGATCCCACCTCAATACCTGCCAGGTCTTATTCACGTTCCCGAGAGGCCCGTCAGCGGTTCCAAAGAACAGCTCGGTGCCCCCGTTTATTTGCGCGACCTGGAAGCCAGAATCGCCGACCCTCCAGCCAACGGCTCCGTAGTTCCAGGGCGAGCCAGACGGGTCAATCACAGGCGGAGGCGCTCCGATACCCACACGTCCAATCAACGTGAGCGCCAGCAGGACAACGGCTTTGACGCCGAAGAAGTGGGCCAGACCAGCTAATCTGGGAAGGTTGGATCTGAGTAAGGAAGGCATCGTCATTTACGCCGGCATTTCCGAGGAGCCGTTGAGAGCCTGCCCAACCGGCGGGTCCAAGCTCTACCACGCTGCCGGATGGGTGCAACTAAACGGCAGCCGTGTGGGAAGTTTCTCGTGTGAATCGAACTTACCGAGTCGGAGCCCGAGGTGTCGTCTACTTGCCGGGCAGCGTGGGTTTGCCGAGGTCCGCGAGGTAGCGGAAAAGGTCGCGCAGCTCGGCGCGCGAGAGGTTATCCACCAGGCCCGCTGGCATGAATGAGCCGATGGAGCGCTGACCGGCGATTTCCGCCACTGGAAGGCGCGTCTCCGTTTCCGTCGCAGGTTCGCGGACGGTGAGGTGTTGCGCGTCACGTCCGACGATGTAGCCCATGAGCACGCGGCCATCCTTCGCCGTCACTTCCACAGCTTCAAAGCTCTCCTTGATCTCCCGCTGCGGTTCGAGCGTGGCGCCGATGATGAAGTCCAACGGTTGTCCGGAGCCGATCGCATCGAGCGCCGGTCCGATCGTGCCGCCTTTCCCATCGATGGCATGGCAGGCAATACACCCAGAGCGTTGATAAACCTCTGCGCCCGCCCTCGCGTCGCCGTCCGCACGCACTTCCGCGACCAGCGCCGCCACGTAATCCGCCGTTGCGCGCAGCTTCCCTGCCGCAGGCTCATCCTTGAGAGCGACGGCTGGCTTTGCTTCGACCGGCTTCTTCGGCGCCGGCTCGGCCTGCAACAGGGCGAGGCGCTCGCTCCACTCAGGCTTCCAGTGGGGGTCGCCCGCTGCAGCCCAAGGCTTCCAGTGCGGCTCGAGCACTTTTGCCGCCGTCCGGGCGGCCAGCCGGAGAAACTCGTCGTCGCCGAAGTCCGGCGCGCCAAGGATGACCTGCACCGAGTCCTGGCGTGGGATATTCCCCGCAGCCACGATGGCCGCGAGCTGCACCCGCGGATGTTCGTCGCGGCTTAGCCGGGTGATGATCTCCAGCGGATCCCTCTTCAGCCGGTCCTGCCAGCGCGCGACCGTGCCTACCGCATAAGCACGCGCGTGCGGGATGGTGCTTTTCAGCACGCGGTCGAGCAAGTCCGGCTCTGGCGTCTCGTGCGCCTCGAATACTCCCAATGCTTCGAACAAACCGGCCTCCGTCGTCGCGTCATCCGTTTTCAGCGCGCGCCACCATGTGCGCAGGCGCTCCACCACCTCTCCAGTCGGGCGACCGGCCAGCTCCCGTTTGCTCTGCTCGCGCACGTAACGTTCGCCGGATTTCAAATTCTCCAGCAACGCCTCCACCGGCGCGCCGGCAATCTGCGGCGGCTTCACGAGTGGGCGGCCTTTGTAGGTAATCCGCCAGATGCGGCCATGCGCCTTGTCACGATCAGGATGACGGAAGCTCGCCTGGTAGTGCCCGATGATCGGATTGTACCAATCGCAAAGGTAGATCGCGCCGTCGGGCCCGATCTTCACATCAACCGGGCGAAAGCTCGTATGCGTGCTCCGTACCAGCGGCGCCAGATCCGTCAGGGAAAAGCCTGCGCCGGCTTCATTGATCTTCAGCGACCACACGGCGTTGTTGATGTAGCCGCCAGCGAGCAAGACGCCCTGCCATTCCTTCGGCAAATGCGCCGTGCCCACGATGTCCGGCCCGCTCGTTTTCCGGACGCGTCCATCCACCCAGATGCTTGGCCGCCGGCCATGTGTGAAGCCGCGGATCATCTCCGGGAGCGGATCGAACATCATACCGTTATTCCCGGCCACAATCAGCGGCTGCCCAAAGTCGGTATAGACAAAGCCAAAAGGATTCTGTGGGTCGGATTGTCCGCCGAAGAATCCCTCGAGGCGCGGCTCACGCGGCCGATAGCGGAAAAAGCCCGCCTCATCCAACGCCACGATCCCCTGCGGCGTCTCCACGCGGGAACGGGCGTGCAGCCCTTGGGAAAACATCAGCTCACCGCCCGGCGACCAGCGGAAGGAATTGATATTCTGGTGATTGTCGCCCGTGCCAAACCCGCGGAAGACGACCTGCTTCTCGTCCGCTTTTCCGTCGCCGTCCTTGTCCGTCATCAGCCACAGCTTTGTCCCCTCGCCGACATAGGCAGCGGAGGCCGGCTGCTGCGTTGGCGCGATCTCGATGCCCATCGGGATCATCAGCCCATCGGCAAAGACGGTCGTCTTATCCGAGCGCCCATCGCCGTCGATGTCCTCGAGGATCAACACCTTGTCGTTCGGCTGTTCACCTGGCTTGAGCTGCGGATACGTGGTGCTCTGGATCACCCACAGCCGGCCACGCGTATCCCAGCGCATCTGGATCGGCTTGATCACGCCGTCCTTCTCCGAGGCAAAGAGATTCGCTTCGAATCCCTCCGCAAGCTGGAAGGAGGCAAGCTGCGCCGCGGGATCGTTAAGGTCGGGTGTCTGCGCGGCGCCACTCAGCGCACTGGAAACGAAGAGGAGTGCGCCGACTCCGAGGCGCAGTGCATTACGAGAGTTCATGAGAAAGG
>DASVRY010000147.1:0-5560 GCA_036388395.1 Chthoniobacteraceae bacterium | reverse complement strand
CGCGGGGGTTCCGTAACCGTCGCCGGTGAAGCGCTGGACAAGTTCAAGATGCATGAAGCGAATCGAATCTTGACCGTCGTCTCGCAGAAATCGCGGCCGCGGACGCAGGCTGAAATCAATGAGCTTCTCCGCACGCTCCCGCCCGACCCGCGGCGACCCGTCTGGATCACGACTTCGCCCGTCAACAGCACTGAGGTAAATACATTCTCCCTCGCTGTGCCCGCCGCTCCGGTGGCGCTCGGTCGGCTCGAACTGGCGCCGGATGAAACGCTGCATGGCACCCGCTTCGACGGCTCTCGCCTCTACATCATCACGGCGAAGCACAAGCCGTGGATCCACGTCAGCTACGTGATCGACCCGCTTTGGATCGTGGACCTTACGAATCCCGCAACGCCCACCGTGCTTGGCGAACTGGAGATGCCCGGCTACTCCACCTACATCGAGCCGCTGGGCGATCGGCTGGTGACGATCGGATTGTTGGATCAGCGGCCTACGGTCTCGCTGTTCGATATCAGCGATCCAACGAAGCCGGCAGAACTCAGCCGGGTCCAGCTGGATGCCGGATGGAGCGAGGCTGTCTGGAACGAGAAGGCTTTCTCCGTCCTGCCAGAGGAAAACCTGATCCTGTTGCCAGTCTCTGGGTCCAATCAGCTCACGGGGGCAAGTGCCGCCGGCGTTCAGTTGCTCGATCTGCACCGGGATTTCATCGTGAAAAGAGGCATCCTCCAGCGTTCTTTCGCACCCCGACGTGCCACGCTTCATCGCGAGCGCATCCTCGCGATTTCGCCGGAAAGTCTCATCGCAGCCGATGCAACGGACCGGGACAACCCGAAGGTCACAGCCGATATGGAGATCGCGTGGAACGTCGATCGCGTTTTCCTGCTCGGCGACCAACTTGTGCAGCTCGCGTCGGAGTGGACTGCGGACGGGACCCATCGCGTCACCGCGACGACTGCACCAGTGGGAAGCCCAGACGATGCAAGCGAGGTTCTCGAGATCCCTGGGGGCATGCTCGCGGACGCTGTGGTCCGAGATGGCGTGTTATACCTCGTGCAGGTGCAGGCCGCGCGCACCACGTGGGACTACGAACTCTACACCCACCGCCAGGTTTCACCGGGCCTGGTGACGCTCTCCAGCATTGAGGTTTCGAAGCTCCCTCAGCTTTCGGTGCTCTCCAGCGTCGCCTCTGCCCACCCGAGTGCAAACATGTGGTCTCAATACAGTGCGAAGGCGCTCTGGCTCGGCGAGACGTCGCTCGCTGTGACCATTCCCGATGTCCAACCTGCGCGACTGATCCCGTATTGGTATGATCCGGCGCCCTACGAAGCAGGAAATCGCCTCTTTGCGTATTTGGGCATGGCCTCGACGGGCGCTGTCGCGTCGCCCCGCGTCACTCTTCCGAAGGGTCGCGGGGTGCGGGTAAAAGGTCGAGTGATCGATCCGGCGGGCTCCTGGCTCCTAGGCGACAGGAATCCTACGACTCAGCACATTTTGGCGTTCGACGTCAGCACTCCGTCACGGCTTCTTCTCGCCTCTCGCATCTCCATTGGAAAAGACCAACCGTGGGATGTGAGTGCGCCGATTGCTGCAGAGGGGCGCCTTTACGCGGGCTTCCGGCATTTGGGAGCCGCGATCTCGGGAGAGGAGTTTTACAAGGCGGACCGGAGCAATCCTGATGCTTTCAAAAAGCCCGACGGGGAGTCTCTGGAGAACCGCCACTTCGTCCAGGCAGTTGACTACTCCGACCTCGAGAACCCAATCGCTGCGGCGAAGCAGCCGAATATCCCCGGCCGGCTAGTGAGCACCACGTTCAGCGGCGACCTGCTGTTGACGGTCGGGCAGCACTACAACCCCGAGACCGGCGCACCGAGTCCAAATACCGCCGCGCTCCACGCCAGCGCCCTGCGCGGCGAATCGGCCCACTTGCTCGACCAGCTCCCACTACGAACCCAGAATGACCCGCTTCGATTCCGCGGATCCGTCATTTTCCACTTTGACGGCCAGCCGTTGACCTCCTGGCTGCGGCCATCCCTGCAGAGCCGGGTTGGAAAGAGCACCCTCTCGACGTGGAAGCTGGGCGAAGTTGGCAAGTTCGAGGCGCTCGACACTCTCGAACTCGGTCAGGAGTCGATGTTCAGCATCTACAACGAGCTCGGCGTGGCCATGGCGACACCCAATGAACCGCACTTACTCGATCTCTCGGACCCCACAAATCTCGTCTCACTCGGCACCCGGAAGCTCGAAGGAGCGCCGCACATGAACTATGAGGCCGCGGACGGTGCCGTAGGTCGCGGACTTTGGATTCCGACCGGGAGCTTCGGGCTGGAGAGTCTGAGCCTCGGAGAGTAAGCCGAAGCCCAATCCAGAGGCTTGGGCCCGCGATCGGGAGGCGCAAGTTGTGGAACAGCTCTGGTGTCCCATCGGTCAGCCCCCCTTCGCACCACGCAAAGGGCGGGGGGTGCCTGTGAATCATTGGGCAAAGTTGCCGTCTCGCGTGGCCCCCTTCCGCTACGGCAGCCGTCTATCAGAGCGAGAGGTTGAAAGATCCCCACTCGGGGATGTGCAGTCCCTCCGCTAACTCGGCGGTGATAAAGGTGGTTACGGCTCGGCGGCAGGTGATCCGACGCGAGGGGAAACCGCCGCTTCAAGCGTCTCTGTCAATGGCTCGCCACCACTCGCGCTAGGCGTGCTCAGGAAGAGCTGCCCGCTGGCTGCGGGCTGCGGGTCAGCAGTGAACAACAGATTTCCCGAGAGCGAGCCCTCGCCTCCGGTGAGCCGCACGTAAACCGGCAGGTTGCCGTCCACGCGCAAGTAACCACTGGTTTTCCATGAGGTGCCATCGCCGAGCGTTCCTTGAAGTGTGGCTTTCCCGTCGGGCGCGATGGTGAGCGTTCCCGGCTGCCCGGCAAGTGCCGGTGCAGACTCCTCACCCGATGTGCGTAGAACCAGATCGTATGTCCCTGCGAAAGCGCATGGTGCATCGTCTACATCGTAGTCCGCGCGAATCGCGGTGCCCCGGCCTTCAAAGTAGTTTTCGTCTTCAGAGAAACCAGCCGTGACCTCGATGTTGCGGGTCTCAAAGTTCATCGTTAGGGACGCGTTGAGGAAACGGCGCTTCCCACTCTTCGCTGAGATGTAGGCTCCGCCCGCAGCATCAAAATTCCCGCGTAAGCGGTGAACCAACCCGCCGAACATTAGCTTGCCGGTAAAAGCTCCACTGGCTGTCAGCTTCAGGTTGATCGAACCGCGAGTCCGGTGATCCGGCGCCTCCCCTTCCAGCAAAGCCGCGTAAGTCCCAACAAGCTCCGGGTAAGGATTCGGGATAAAGACCGCGGTGAGCACCAGCCCTTCCGACATCGTGAATCGCAGACGCGGGTCGAAGCCGAACTCCCCCTGCCACTCCCGGAAAATGAATCCGGGCCTTGGTTGGGCAACGATCGTGTAACCTTTTTCGAGCACGCGCTGCGTCGTGCCGAGGAAGGAGGCTGTGACGGTCCCTTCCCCCTCCACCTGAACGGTCAGAGGCGCGAGGACTTCCCGCTGGAAATTCCGTTTGGCAGGGGCGGACTCACGGCCCTCCTGATCCACCGCGATGACACGGAGCTGATTCCTGCCGGGCTGCAATCCGCGAGGTTCGTCAAGGGTCAGCGCCCACCCCGAGGCGCCGTCGAACGCATACCACGGCCCGCTGTTCAGCGAGTAGCGGAGTTCCTTTAAACCTCGCGGTGCTGAGGCCGTGCCGGCGAATCTGATTGGCTCGTCACTGAATTTTGCGCCGAGCGCCGGCGCTACGATCTTCACCTCGGGAGCGAACTGCTTCGGATTCGAGCCGATCACCTGAACGGTAAACCGCTTCTCGGCCTGAGCGGTGGCGGAGTCGCTCAGCTGCACCAGGAAGGAATAGATCCCCACCTTCGTCGGTGTGCCAGACAACACTCCGCGAGTACTAAGCGTCACACCTGGCGGCACGTCCGCCGCGTTTGCCGTCCAGAGGTAAGGCCGTGAACCATTGAGGCCCTGCAACTGCGTACGGAACTCACGGCCTACGACCCGCGCCGGAATCTCTGTGAGCGAGGCAATCCCAAGCGCATCAGGGTTCTGGTCAGGCAAATATAGCTGAGTCTGCAGAAGTGGCATCGAGTCAAAGCTTCCAGGTTCACCCCAGGCGAGCTCGATGGTGCCGAACCCGTCGCGCTCGATATACTCGATGCGGATTTCTGCCAGCTCCCCGGCGGTCAGATCGACAGTCGCCGGGAACTCCGACCCGCCTTCTGGCGCATCCATGATCAGCTCGCCATCGATGTACAGCCGCACCTCTCCGGCGGCACGAAGAAAGAAGCTGTGGGTTCCAGTGGCCTTCGGCAGAATCCTGCCGGTCCAGCGCACGGAGTAGCCTGCTTGCGGGAAGCCGGGAAATGGCGACCGCTCCGCCCAGTCGAACCGAATCGTGGCGTCGTCGCGGATCGTCGGAGTTCCGCTGAAATCAACATTTGCGAAATACTCGCCGCGGAGGCCGAGTCCGGCGCCGAGTTCCGGTGCATCCACGTCCACGGTGACGAATTCCGAGTCGGTGCTTGCCCCGGAGTCGTCGATGGCGCGCGCGCTCAGATCGTGCAACCCTCCCGTCGGCCGCCAGGGTAATGCGAAAGGCGCACTCTCATCTTCGCCGATCACCACGTTGTCCACGAGGAATTGCACCTTGGCCACAGATCCGTCGGGATCGCTGGTCGTGACCTGGAAGTTCACCATCCGTGGGGGAACGAAGACGCTTCCGTCGACAGGCGAAGTGAGCTCGATCAACGGCGGAGCATTGACCTTGTTCGCCGTGCCGGGCGAAGGACTCTCTGCTCCCCAGCTCTGCGGTTCATTGCCGTAGCCGGCGCTTGCAAGGCGCTGGAGTGACAGGCCAAAGCCCGCTGCGCCGGTTGGCCAAGGTTGCTTGTCGTTGTAGCGAACAGTATCGACGGCGTACTGCGTAGAGGCGCCGTCGATGACGATCGGCAGCCTGAGTTCCACCTGCTCACCGTCGTTCTGGAGGGTGCCCGCCGCGGGGCCAAAAATCGGAACCTCCGCCGGCACCTCGTATCGCGTGCGGAAGGCTGCGGGATCGCTCATCACGACCAGGACCCGACCTTTCGCCGCGATCTCGGCGCCCGCAGGAAATGTAAAGCTGGCGCCGGCCAAAGTCGCTCCAGCGAGAGAGACCGCCGCTTCCGACTGGTTCTCGAGCTCCACGTACTCGTCGTCTCCGGCGGGTGGAAAATAGTGCAATTCCGCGATCCGCAGAGTCGTGGTGGCCGGCCCAGCGTTTTCGGCCCCGAGCGTGACCGCCGCCTGAGCGGGGAAGCTTTCGTCTTCGTCGCTGTTAATATGTCGACCGAAGCTCACGCCTTCCAGCGCGGCTGGGAAACGGAACCCGTGCGCGTAGCCGGTCAGAACATCCGCCGAATCTGCGGAGAAGAGGTAGATCGCCCCTCCAGTCGAGGGGAGGGTCACCGGCGTCGCTCCCGCACCGAACTGCGCCTCGCTGAAAGCGATGAATCCGCCGGCCGGAACGACC
>DASVRY010000146.1:0-2910 GCA_036388395.1 Chthoniobacteraceae bacterium | reverse complement strand
AACTCTCCCGCGTCAAGACGCTCTTCAAGGTGCTGGTTCCGGCCACCTTGCCCTATATGTTCACCGGCTTCCGGCTCTCGCTGGGTATCGCCTGGCTGGTCATCGTCGCGGCGGAAATGCTCACCGGTCGCCCCGGTGTCGGCGGCTTCCTCTGGCAGCAATACAATGCCCTGAGCTACGCGCACATCATCCTCTGCATCCTGACGATCGGCATCGTGGGCTACATCCTCGACCGTCTGATGAGCCTCGTCGAAGCCCGCTTCAAAACAGCCTGATCCATGGCATTCCTCGAGCTAAACAACGTCCATAAAGGCTTCGGGCCGGCCTCGAAGCGCACGGAGGTTCTCCGCGACGTGGAGATGCGGATCGAGCAGGGGGAGTTCGTCGCCATTGTCGGCTATTCCGGCGCTGGCAAGACGACCTTGATCTCGCTCATCGCCGGTTTGATCCAACCGGACCGCGGCAAGGTGATGCTCAAAGGTGTTCCCATTACCGAGCCGGGACCGGATCGAGGCGTGGTCTTCCAGAACTACTCGCTGCTCCCCTGGATGACGGTCTTTGAGAATATTCATCTGGCGGTCGACCAGATCTTTCCGAATTGGTCCAAGGAGAAGAAGCGGGCGCAGACTGATCGCTATATCGCCATGGTGAATCTCACGCCCGCCCGCGAGAAGAAGCCAGGCGAACTCTCCGGTGGAATGCGTCAGCGCGTGTCGGTCGCACGGGCACTCGCCAGCGAGCCGCAAATCCTCCTCCTCGACGAGCCGCTCGGTGCACTCGACGCACTCACCCGCGCTTCGCTGCAGGATGAAATCGTCCGCATCTGGGAGCAGGACAAGCGCACCGTCGTCCTGATCACCAATGATGTCGATGAAGGCATCCTCATGGCCGATCGGATCATCCCGCTCAGTGCTGGTCCGAATGCCACGCTGGGACCAAGCGTCGCCGTTCCCCTGCCCCGTCCCCGTGATCGCAAGGCGATCAATCATGACCCTCATTACCGGGAGATTCGCCGCCAGGTCATCGGCTATCTGCTTGGCGAAGGCGGCAAACAGCGGACGTCTGTGAGCTGCAAACTAGTGCTCCCGGATCTTCTGCCGGAGGATATTAGCCGTGGGAAGCCGCTCTTCTCCTGGGGACGGCAACCTCGCCGCCGTGGCGAGATCAAGCGCGTAGCCGTGGAGGTGGAAGCATGAGCCAGTATTTGGAACTCTCCCAGCTCGGGAAAACTTACCCCACGCCGAAAGGGCCGGCGATCATCGTCCAGAACTTCGACCTGAAGATCGCCAAAGGCGAGTTCGTCACCCTCATCGGCCATTCTGGTTGCGGGAAATCGACCGTGCTTTCCATGGTTGCCGGGCTCAGCGATGTCACCGAAGGAGCGATCATTCTCACCGGCAAGGAAGTCACCGGCCCCGGCCCCGATCGCGGCATCGTCTTCCAATCACCATGCCTCCTGCCGTGGATGACCGCCTTCGAGAACGTGATGCTAGGCATCGACCAGGTATTTTTCACCGCCTCGCGGACGGAGCGCCGGCAGATCGCTGAGTATTATCTAAGTATCGTCGGCTTGGCAGATTCGATGCATAAGCGCCCGGCGGAGCTTTCCCAAGGGATGCGCCAGCGGGTCGGTATTGCGCGCGCCTTTGCCCTCGCGCCGAAAATGCTCCTCCTCGACGAGCCATTTGGAATGCTCGATTCGCTCACCCGCTTCGAGCTGCAGCAGGTCCTGCTCGAGCTCTGGCGTCGCGAGCAGATCACGACGCTCATGGTGACCCACGACGTGGATGAAGCACTCTTCCTCTCTGACCGCATCGTCTGCATGACCGACGGGCCACAGGCAGAGGTTGGCGACATCCTCCACGTGCCCTTTGCCCGGCCTCGCGATCGGCAGCAGGTCATGGACGATCCTGACTACTACCGCCTGCGCGAGCACCTCATCGAGTTTCTCGAAGTTCACGCGCATCGCCGCCGCGCCACGCCCGCCGCCCTGCCGAACGCCTCGACCCCCAAGCCTGCACCCCTCGTGACCGCCCACTCTTGATCGCATGCTCGCGGTCCCACCAAGCCGAACCACACCCGCCCCGGAGGAGCGTCTCCGGTGCATCGATACCCGTTCACATTACCTAATGACAACCCACAAAAAAAGCGGAGCGCTGCTTGCGGCAGCGCTCCTTACCGGCAGTTTCATGTCCACCCTGGCAGGCGAGACAACAGCGAAATCCGCAGGCGAATCGACCGTAGTCGAGAAGCTTCCGGAGCGCAACCCGCTCTCTTTCTACAATGGCACCCTCACCTTCGACATCCAGGAGCGGGTTCGTTGGGAGCTTCGCGACAATAACTTCGATTTCGACGACCGCTTCAATTCAGTCACCGATGACAACTGGTTTCTCCAGCGGTTCCGGCTCGGCCTGATGATCAAGCCAGTATCCTGGTTTCGCATGTATGCCCAGGTGCAGGATTCACGCGAGATAGACTCCGATCGTCCGGACATCCCGGGCGTGTTCGCGGCGGAAGGCGACGATTCTTTCGACCTTCGGCAGGCGTATGTGGAGTTCAGCGACTACAAAGACTTCCCGCTCGGCGTGAAGATCGGCCGTCAGATCCTCAGCTATGGCGACGAAAGGCTGATCGGCTCCTTCGATTGGAATAATATCGGTCGCACCTTCGATGCTGTGAAGCTCCGCTACGAGGAGAAGAGCTGGTGGCTGGACGCGTTCGCCTCGAGCGTGGTGGTCCCGCAGCGCGGCAGCTATAACCAATCGGACTTTTTCAACGGCAACGAACTAGACCGGAATCAAGTCTTCAGCGGACTCTACTTCAGCACTACGGCACTCGGCCCGCAGACGCTCGATCTGTACGCTCTCCATTTGCACGAAGAGACGAATCTCCACTACTTCCCAGCGGCCA
>DASVRY010000145.1:0-2586 GCA_036388395.1 Chthoniobacteraceae bacterium | reverse complement strand
TTCGTCAGCCTTGTCGCTTCAGCGTCGTTGCGGAGCAATCCCCCAAGCTGTGCGAGCGACCGCTTATCGGTTTCCGCTTCCGCGAGGTCGGGCAGTTCCTTCTCGAAGGCAATACGCTCGGCCTCGCTCATGCGGCCGTCGATCCATGCGGTGTAGCGCTCTTCAAAGGGTTTCATAGACATCCTTCAGCATGGTTTGAAGTTTCTTCCGGGCATAAAAGAGGCGCGACATCACAGTGCCGATGGAGCACTCCATCGCATCGGCGATTTCCTGGTATTCGAGGCCGTCGAGTTCGCGCATGACGATCACCGCACGGTGTTCCGGCGTCAGCCGCAGGATGGCTTCGTCCACGCGGCCGCGAATCTCCTTGTCCGAGAGTTTTGCCGCCGGCTGGAGATCCACGTGCGGGGCGGTCGTTGCCCCGGGAGCGATATTGTTCAGGCCGATCGTATCGTCGAACTCGGCTCCACTCCCGACGTGCTTTTTGCGCAGCCAATCGATCGAGACATTCATCAGGATCCGATACAGCCAGGTGTAAAACGACGACTGCCCGCGGAAACGGCCGATGTTCTTCCACGCCTTCAGGAACCCATCCTGGGCGAGATCCCACGCGTCCTGCTCATTGCGGACCATGTGGTAAATCATGGCGAATGCTCGGCTGCGGTAACGGGTGACAAGTTCATTGTAGGCCTGCGTATCTCCGCGCTGGCACCGGGCGACCAATTCAAGATCGTCCGGACCAGACGCGGTATCTTCCGGCTCGGTGGGCTGTCGATTGGACGCGCTCACGCCGGTTTAATTCGAGACTTGACCACGAAAAGAGAAGAAAAAGGAAGAAAAGAAGACAAACCTCGCCCACTGGGTCCATCGGAGAGCGGCACAGATTCAGATCCAAGACCTGCTGTCATCCTGAGCGAAGCCGAAGGATCTCCAATTTCCCTCCGCCCTAAGGATCTCCGCCAAACAACTCGCTCGATAGGTCGTGCCACCTGGGATTCACCCTCTCCACCAGCGCGTTCTTCTTCTTGCGCGTCCATCCTTTGAGCTGCTTTTCCCGCGCGAGGGCCGCATTCACATCGGCGAAGTGCTCGTAGTAAACGAGGTTCACGCAGTGGTACTTTGCCGTGAACGACGCAGCCTCCGGGTTTCGGTGGTCCCACAACCGCCTCTCCAGGTCGTTGGTTACGCCGATGTAGAGTGCTGTACCTCCCTTGCTCCTCAGAAGGTAGAGGAAGTAGTCGTGGTTCATGCGTCGAATCTGCAGCCCAGCGTGTGAGGCAGAAGATGCGAGAGATCCTTCGACTCTGCTCAGGATGACAAAGAGCCACCGCGACTCCCCTGTTCATTCGCCGTCGAAGCGGCGACGCCACTCCGCGCGATATTCGCCCATGAGCTGGATGATCCCATCTCGGATCTGGAAAAGTCGCTGGTTTAGCGTGCCGAAGCGCTCTCCATCGAGCGAGATATCCTTCCTGAGCTGCACCGCGGCCTCGATCGCTGTCATGATCGCCTTCAAGGCGCGCTTCAGGTAGGCGATCGTCATTCCGATCTCGTCAATGTCGTCGTCGCTCAGCGCAGCCGCGAGCTTGGCGCTGGCGATCGCAGCCTGCGTGGAGAGTTTCACCGCTGCAGGAAGATTCTGCCCCTCGCCGAGTTCTTCGAAAAGCTGATCAATCCAAACGGTCAGCGCAAACGACGCCTTATAGAGCGGATGGACCTCGAAGCCCTCTTCCGCGTCGTCATCATCATCATCGTCGTCGTCATCTGCTTCCACTTCCTCATCGAACATCGAGTCGACGTTCTCCGCCCATTTGATGCCATCCCGGTCGAGGAGGTGAAACCAGCCCATCTCCCGCGCGATGATCTGGTCGCGATTCGGATCGTCGATGTAGCGCTCAAGAAGTTCCATGTACTTCTCGGTCTTGCGATCCTGCTGCTGGAGGAAACGCTCCCAATCGTATTCGTCCCAAATTTTTTCGGGCTCCTCTTGGTCAGCCATTGCGCTTTCCTAAACCGCCGCCTCCGCTTCTGCAAAAGAATTCCCCGCCGTTGTGGGAAGACTTTGCCGCCGCAACTGACCGCACGCCGCTGCGATATCATGCCCCTTTTCCCGCCGGATCGTCGCTGGAATACCGGCGCGGTCGAGCACGGCCATGAACGCATCCTGCCGCGCCTCCGACGGCCGCTTCCAATCCAGCCCCTCCACTAAGTTATAAGGGATGCAATTCACCTTGGCCTTGAGCCTCCGGGCGTGCTGCACTAGCGCGGCCGCCTGTTCGGGGCCATCGTTGATGCCTTCGATGAGGATGTATTCAAAAGTGAGACGCTGCTTTTTCCGCTCCACGTAATAGGCACAAGCGTCGAGCAGCACCGCGAGCGGGTATTTCCGGTTCACCGGCATGATCTGTTGGCGCACTTCGTCGGTCGCGCCATGCAGCGAAATCGCGAGCCGCACCTGTAGCGGCTGATCGGCCAGCAGCCGGATCTGCGGAGCCAGCCCGCTCGTGGAGATGGTGATGTGCCGAGCGCCGAGCCCCACACCCCATGGTGCGTTGATGATCTCGATCGCCTTCATCAGATTGGCGT
>DASVRY010000144.1:0-3301 GCA_036388395.1 Chthoniobacteraceae bacterium | reverse complement strand
CGACCCGGCCATGACGATGCGCGAAAAGGTGACGGAGATGACGCGCGACACGTCCTGCATGGGGTGTCATTCCGTGATCAATCCCCTGGGCTTTGCACTCGAGCAGTACGATGCCATCGGACGCTGGCGCACGATCGACAACAACAAGCCTGTCGACGCGGCGAGCGAGCTTGCGACCGACGAAGGTGAAACTGTGCAGCTTCGGGGTGCTCGCGACATCGCTGATCTTGCAGTGCGGAGCGAGCAAGGCCATCGCGCATTCATCCGGCACCTTTTTCACCACACCGCCAAACAGGACGCGGCAGCGTATGGCGCCCGCACCCTGGAGGCCTTGCGGGAGAGTTTCGCCGCGTCGGAGTTCAACATCCGCAAGCTGCTCCTGGAGATGGCTGTGATCACCTCCTCACACGGGCTTCCTCCACCTCCGCCGCAACTGGTCCAGCACTAGCCTCGTAACGATTTACCCACAGAACACCATGAAGAGTCTCCTCACCCGGCGCGATTTTCTCCGCACTCTCGGCGTCTCAGCCGCAGCCTTCCCCTTTCTCGCCGGGCTGCCGAGCCTCATGGGCACGCCTCTGCCGCAGCGCCGGCAGCGATTGGTGATCATGTTCTCGCCAAACGGCACGCTCCCGGAGCAATTCTGGCCGGATCAGGAGGGAGCAGACTTCCAGTTCAAGTCGATCCTTGAACCGCTCGCGCCCTTCCGCGACCGCACACTGCTCCTAAACGGCATCTACAACAAGATCCGCGGAGACGGCGATCAGCACATGCGCGGAATGAGTTGCCTGCTCACTGCGGCGGAGCTGTTGCCGGGAAATATCCAGGGCGGTTCCGATACACCTGCAGGCTGGGCGAGCAACATCTCCATCGATCAGGAAATTAGGAATTTCCTTCAGAGCCGGCCCGAGACGCGCACGCGCTTTGGTTCCCTGGAGTTTGGCGTGGCCGTCCCCGACCGCGCCGATCCGTGGACGCGGATGAGCTATGTGGGTGCAAATCAGCCCGTCGCGCCGGTGGACAACCCGTACGACATGTTCGGCAAGCTTTACGGGCAGATGAAGGACAAGGAGAGCCTCGTCAGCGTGCTCGACGACGTCCGCGAAGACTTGCAGCGTGTCTCTGCCAAGCTCAGCGCACGCGATAAGATGCTCCTTGATCGCCACATGAGCCTCGTTCGAGATCTCGAGCAGGAACTTCAGAATACGGATGCTGACGCTGCTCTTCAGCACCCGGTGCCGGAGCTGGATCCGAGCATCGAGCTAGTGAACGACAACACGCCACAGATCAGCCGCATGCAAATCGACTTGCTGGTGAACAGCCTCGCCAACGACATGACTCGCGTCGCGTCGCTGCAGTATATGCGTTCTGTGGGTCAGGCGCGGATGCGCTGGCTGGGGATCGAGGAAGGGCATCACTCGCTCTCGCACGATCCAGATGGCAACCAAGCCTCCCAAGAGAAGCTGCAGCGCATCAACACATGGTTCTGCGGCGAGTTTGCGTACCTGGCAAAACGCCTTTCGGAAACTCCAGAGCCCACAGGTGAAGGGAGCATGCTCGACAACACTCTCCTCGTCTGGACGAACGAACTTGGTAAAGGCAACAGCCACACGCTGGATAACATTCCGCTGGTCATCGTCGGTGGCGCACCCGGGTTTAAAATGGGCCGCAGTCTCAAGTTCGACAAAGTCGCGCATAACCGCGTCTGGCTGGCGCTCGCCGACGCCATGGGTCACCAGCTCAACACGTTTGGAAAAGCAGAGCTTTGCGAGGGCGGGGCGCTGTCGCTCGGGTAAGGGTCTGAGGAATCTCAGGGTACGCGGCGCCTCTCCCTCCCTAACTCTCACCCCCACCGTTCAGCTGCACCGCTCTTAGTCGCACTCGCAGACGATGCGAAAGCCGACGTCGTTCGACGAGTATTCCGGCATGTTCGATTGCCGCGCGGTCGCGCGAAGACTGCCCATGCGTGACTTCCAGCTTCCACCTCGATAGTTCCGCTTCGTTCCCGTCGTCGGTCCTCGTGGATTGACTTTTTCCTTGCCGCGATACGGCTCGAAAAAGTCGAGACACCACTCGAAGACGTTGCCCGCCATGTCCTCAATCCCGAATGGGCTGGCGCCGCGGGAATGACTTCCGACTGGAGAGGTCTCAGCAAAGCCGTCGTCGATCGCATTATCCCGCCACGCAAAGTTCGTCCGCTTGTCCGCGAAGTTTGCGTAGTGCCCGCTATCGAAAGCCTCGCCCCACGGAAAGCTCCGGCCGTCCGCGCCACGCGCAGCAAACTCCCACTCCGCTTCTGTCGGCAGCCGATATTTCCGCCCTTCCTTGGCACTCAGCCACTGGCAGAATTTCTCCGCCTCGCGGCTGTTTACGTAAACGACCGGATGTCGCCCATCCGCCCATGGCGCTCGCTTCGCACGGTGCGCTGCGTCGAACTTCTCGTATTGGTCATTCGTCACCGGGAACCGTGCGATGTAGTAGCAGCTCACGGTCACTGGGGTCACCGGCTGCTCTTGTGGCGTCGCCCCGGGCGCCGAACTGCCCATGAGGAAAGCGCCGGAGGTGACGAGAAACATCTCAGCACCGATTGAGTTTACGAAATTGGGAAATTTCTGCTTCTCCTGTGCGCGGGCAAGAGGCGACGTGTTTACCGTCGGCTCTTTTGGCGCCACGATTGCGGGGCGGGCAGGCGTGGCGGGATTCACCGGCGTAGAAACCGGTCGTGCGACAGTTGTTACGGAAGGAGCTCCTGCCAGGCGCTGCTGGGGAACACCTTGCGAAGGCGGGAGGGGCATGTTGCTCATCTCCTCGAGGTATTCGTCGATGAGATCCTCGGCTTCCCCGCCGGTCAGCCCGAGGCTCTCGCCCATGTTGCAAAGAGCGTCGCGCTGATCATCGGTCATATCATCGCCGTCCATCGAAAGCTTGGAGAGCCGAAGCACGCGGCGAAATTCATCCGCAGGGGTGCCACGCTGGCCCCCAACTGCTGCAGCTCCCGTAGACCTCGCTGGAGCGGCGGGCTCCACCGGTTCCTCCTTTGCGACGCGCGCCGCGCCGAGTCGCGCCAGCTCTGCATCGATCGTGGAGTCAATATTCTCCTCCGAGAGACCACGCTCCGACCCCGCTGCATGGAGACGCTCCTCCGCTTCCGCCGTGAGCTTTTTCCCGTCGAGAGCAAACGAGATGATCTGCTTAAACTCTTCGATCGCCTGCTCGATGAACTTGGCCTGCAGCTCTTCATCAATCCGTGCGCGCGACTCGGGGTTGAGCAACTCCGTGCGAGCCTGAACGAGGAACACCG
>DASVRY010000143.1:0-1780 GCA_036388395.1 Chthoniobacteraceae bacterium | reverse complement strand
ATCACCACCGAAGCCGAGATTGGGGCGGGGCGAGACTGACCCATGGTGGTCATCGTCCCCTTTGCCGTGAACTTGTTGGAACCAGAGACATAGATACGGTCGGTTACCATGAACAGGAAATCGTGAAGCTCGACGTTTTTTTGCGAAAACACCCAATACATTAGCCCGCTTCGCTCACAGACAACGCCGTTGTAAAGATAGCTATGCCCTCGATCCGCGGGTATCTCCAGCGTGGCGTGTATAAAAAAGCGATCATCGATTGGAAGCACTGTATCGATGCAGAGTTCAAGTACGTCATGTTCCCGAGTACGACCGGTCACACGTTCGACGATGTACGAGCCGCTCAGACGACTTTGAACATCCCACGCCTGGGCGCGGTCGTCGAACGCGAAGCGCTGCAAAGGGTTAGAATCGTCGTGCGTTGCGAGCACTGCGCCTGCGACTTCATGTGCAGGAGCGCCGAGCGCGATTCCAAAATCATAGGCTGACGTTCGATCATTCAACTGCTCCGCAGCTAGCGGCGGACTAATTGCAAATTGCTCATTCAGCGCATTTACTACACGCTGCACCGTGTCTGCTTGCGGCTTTGCTTTGTTAAGAATCCAATTCCAAGAGGTCTGATAGGGAACGCCGAGGCACTCTTCGGAATCTCGAAATATCCTGAATGGCTCCCCATCGGCCTTGTAGAGATTAAGCTTCACCATGATGGCAATTTTCCGCCAAAGTTCGGTGTAGGCCACCAGCCGTGCTCCCGCTTGCTATCTCTGCCACTATGGGACGGCTGAGTCTGATCCAGCCGCTCATGGGATTCTTGTCACAGTTAACACGTATTCAGAATTGGTGCACCCTGCGAGAAGAAAGTCACGCTAGTAGTGTTCAAATCTAGATGCTCACCAGTTGTCGGCTGGAGGAGCAGCGCCTGAGCCGCTTTGATCGCCTTCGTCCGAAGCCCTTCGATGATACACAAATAAGATACTGAAAATAAATAATTCTGAGCGCAACCCTAATGCTGCTGTTGTTGCAGTGAGTGCCTCGCGCGATCTGTCGATGAGACACCCCCGCGCGAAATCCTCACGCCGCCACCCCGTCCCGCCGCGCCGCCAGAGCCACCTGCGCCGCTTCCGCCAGAAATCCCGACCGGTTCGCGGCCACCTTGTCGATCGCCGCGAGCAGGCCTTCGTCCAGCGTGATGTTGATCCGTACGGCCTTGCCCTTGCGTTTGCCGCGCACCAGCAGGCGCGCGACTTCGTCCACGTCCGGATCCACTTCGATCTGCTCGAAATCGCTCGGCTCGGGGATGTCGTCGCCATATTGCTCGGAGACGAGCAGGTGCCGCGCCAGCGCCTCTTCGGCGTTCAGCGCCGCCTCGCCGACACTGCCGCCGGCGCACGTGCAGCCGGGGAGGTCGGGGAAGAACACGCCGTAACCGCGGCGGCTGCGCTCAACGATCGCGGGATAAAAGACTGTGGCCACTTCTCACCTCCTCGTTGCTAGGGCAGCGGCTCGCCACTCGCCGTCGAAATGCTCTTCAGCGTCCTAAGCCGTGATCCCCTTCTTCGGGTGCGGCACGGTGACCTCGCCCTGCTCCTGCCGCTTGGATGTGAAGCAGTGCCGGCGCTTGTCGGCCCCAACGTCCAGTCCGGCTTGTCAGAGGAAGCCCTCTCCTCTATAGGCACCCGCGTCCGGCGGGCGTAAGCGCTTGCGGGGGCTCAGGGAAAGCGCGAGGGAAAGAGGCGAACCGCCCGCCCTGACGCGCTCTTTTTGCTTTTCCACTCCCCCC
>DASVRY010000142.1:0-3868 GCA_036388395.1 Chthoniobacteraceae bacterium | reverse complement strand
CAATTCTGCCCAGGTCCATCGATCACGTGCACTTCCTCCCATTCCTCCCAGCCGACATCGCCAAGCACGATCACTCCGGGGTTCGCCTCGGCAGGCAAATGGCTGCCGGTGCTAGGCCGCAGCGTCATGCGGTATGGATTGCGCAGCCCGAGCGCCCAGACCCGCGACTTCGCTGCACGCGGAGCTTGCGGATCAAAGAACGGATTGCTCGCCACACCATCGCCCGTCGCCGGATCGAGGCGCAGGACCTTGCCACTAAGCGAATCGACCATCTGCGAGCGAAAGGCGCCGACATCCTCCTTCGGCTGGATAATGCCGTCGATCAGCCCTTGCGGCGCGTAACTGCCGCCGTCGCTGCCGCCATCATCCACGCCTTCCCAGCTGGCCGCGTCACCGACTGCAACGAGCAATGTGCCATCGGTGCCAAACATCAGATTCCCTGGCCCATGCGAACCGTGGAGAATCGGGATCCCGGTGCTGATCGTCTCGCCAATCAGCACCTTGCGACTCGCCGGATCGACGG
This sequence comes from Chthoniobacteraceae bacterium, assembly GCA_036388395.1. Lineage (GTDB taxonomy): Bacteria > Verrucomicrobiota > Verrucomicrobiia > Chthoniobacterales > Chthoniobacteraceae > DASVRY01. The sequence continues at coordinate 3,345 of DASVRY010000142.1, read as the reverse complement.
TGCGCCGGCCGTCGCTTGCGCGCGCGGTGTAGCGCGTCACCCGACCGATCGTGGCGGAGAGGTAGTCGTTGGCCGTCGGATCGTAGCTCGGCTTCCCGGCATGCATCAGGTGGTGCCGATCGACCACATAGGAGACGTAAATGTAGCCGTTCTGCTGAAAATTCGGATCGAGCGCGAAGCCGAGCATCCCGTAGTCGCGCCAGGCGCCGACTTCATCGCGGATATCGAGCAGCGGCACAAATGAGTTGGTGCCATTCTCCAGAACCCACGCCCGGCCGGCGCGCTCCCAAGCGTAGATCCGGTTCGCTCCCGCCGGGCTGGGATCGAAGACAAGGCCGACCGGCTCCGTCCAGAGGCTGCCGACTTCTTCCTCTGAAAACCCAGGAGGCAACTCGATCGCGGCAGCCGGCGTGGCGGCCATGATCGACATGGCTGCGACCAGCAACTGCATGAGCCCGTGTCTCAAAAGGGGGTGCATTGATCGGAGAGTAGCACGAATTGGGCGCATGCCTCTGGGATTCAGTCGTATCACGCCCGCCCATGGGTAAACTCCAAGTGCTCGCGCAGTGATCGGGTTACGGTCCCTCCATGGTCGGACATCCCTACGTTAGCCCCCTAAGATTTCGCTCACGACTCGTATACTCTGGTTCATCTCTCCATCCTCCGCACCGCAATGACCTTCCCCGCTCCCTCACTTCGCGCGCTCGTCGCGGCGCTGTTTGTCCCGCTCGTCGCCTTCGCCGCGCCTACCGTGGTCGTCGACCCGCCTGTGACACCGCTTTCACCCGAAGAGTCGCTCAAGACGTTCCAGATCCAGGACGGCTATCGCCTCGAAGTCGTCCTCAGCGAACCGGAGATCGCGGAGCCTGTCGTGGCTGCGTTCGATGGCAATGGGCGCATGTTCGTCGCCGAGATGCGCACCTACATGCAGGACATCGACGGCACAAACCAGATGGATCCCGTGAGCCGCATCTCCATGCACACCGACACGGACGGAGACGGCACCTACGACAAGCACACGGTCTTCATCGATAAGCTCCTGCTTCCGCGGATGATCCTGCCACTCGACGATCGGCTGATCGTTTGCGAGACGAACACGCTGGATTTCTACAGCTACCGCGACACCGACGGAGACGGCGTGGCGGATCAGAAGGAGCTCTTCTACAAAGGCGGCCCGCGCGGCGGGAACCTCGAGCACCAGCCGAGCGGGCTTATTTGGGGCATGGATAATTGGCTCTACCTGACGACCGACGGGGTCCGCCTGCGGATGACGCCGGATGGCGTCGTGAAGGATTCAATCGCAAACAACGGCGGCCAGTGGGGCCTCACCCAGGACGACTACGGCAAGCCATGGTTCACGAACGCCGGGGGTGAGCGCGGCCCGCTGAATTTCCAGGCGCACATCGCGTATGGATCGTTCGCGCTGCCCGGGGAATTCGCGGAGAATTTCAGGGAAGTGTGGCCGCTCGTTGGGCTTGCGGACGTTGAGGGCGGTGCGAGGCGTTTTCGCCCGGAGGACAAAACGCTGAACCACTTTACCGCGACCTGCGGCCAGGAGATCTACCGTGGCGATAAACTTCCGGACCTACGCGGCGACCTACTCTTTGCCGAGCCCGTGGGGCGGCTCATCCGCCGTGCGCGGGTGCAGCTCGAGGAAGGCGTCGTCAAGCTCAGCAATCCATACGAGAAGTCGGAATTCATTCGCTCTTCCGATCCGAATTTTCGCCCCGTCAACATGGTCACCGCGCCAGATGGCAGCCTCTACATCGTGGACATGTATCGAGGCATCATTCAGGAGGGAAATTGGGTGCGCCCTGGGAGTTTCCTGCGCAAGCAGGTGGAGCAACATGGGCTCGATAAAAACGTGGGGCGCGGCCGCATCTACCGGCTCGTTCGCGAAAAAACCCCACCCGCAAAGCAGCCGCGGATGCTCGAGGAAACTCCACACCAGCTTGTCGCGCATCTCGCGCATCCCAACGGCTGGTGGCGCGATACCGCGCAAAAGCTGCTCGTTCTCCGCAATGATAAATCCGTCGTGCCGGAGCTCACGAAGATGGCGCAGACGCATGTCGATCATCTTGCGCGGCTTCATGCGCTCTGGACCATCGAGGGCCTTGGTGCGCTCACGCCGGAGATCGTCAGTCGTGCCACCAAGGACGAGCATCCGCAGCTGCGCGCCGCAGCCATTCGGGTGAGCGAGCCATTCCTGAAGAAGGGCAGCAGCGAACTGCTGGCCGATGTGCGGGCGCTGGCGAAAGACGGCGATTCCGAGGTTTCGAAGCAACTGATTCTCTCCTCCAAGCGCGCGGATTTTCCCGAGCACAAAACGCTGATCGCCGAAGTTGCATCAGCCACGCGACTGGACAGCATCAAGACGATCGCCGACACCACGCTAAACCCGCGCCAACCAGCGGCATCCGGCTGGCAGCTCACAGCCGAAGAGAAGAAAATGTTGAAAGCGGGCGGTGAGGCTTTCGCCTCACTTTGCGCAGCCTGTCACGGCGCGGACGCAAAGGGCACGCCCATGGCGGGCGGCCCGGCTGGCACTCTCATGGCGCCGCCGCTCGCCGGATCCAAAACGATCAACGGCCATCGCGATGGACCGATCAACGTGCTCCTGCGGGGGCTCGCCGGGCCAATCGACGGCAAGACTTACGACAGCCTCATGGTGCCGATGGCCGATCAGACCGACGAGTGGATCGCCTCGGTGCTGAGTTACGTGCGCACAAACTTCGGAAACAAGGCCGGTCTGATTACCGCCGCAGATGTGGCCAAGGTTCGCGCGAAATCGAGCACCCGAACTGAACCGTGGACCATGCCCGAATTGCAGACGGTCACACCACAAGCCATCACGGACCGTGCCCAATGGAAGATCACTGCCAGCGGCGGGAGAAAACTGGATGCGACGATCGACGGCGACCCAAACACGCGCTTTGACACCGCCGCTTTTCAAAAGCCGGGTATGTGGCTGCAGGTCGAGTTGCCGCAGGAGGCAAAAGTCTCGGGCGTGCTGCTCGATACCACCGCATCAGCCAACGATTACCCCCGGGGGTACAGGGTGCAGCTCTCCGCCGACGGCGCGGCCTGGAGCGAACCCGTCGCCTCGGGGCGAGGCATAGGACCGATCACTGAGCTCGCCTTCAATGCGACACCAGCGAAGTTCGTTCGCATCACCCAGACTGGTTCGGCCGAGGGCTCTTTCTGGTCTGTTCATGAGCTCCAACTCTACGCGCTTCCATAGCCCATTTCACGGCCGCGGCTCCGCCACGGCGTGCGGCCCTACTTCACAGCGGCAGATCGAGGAGCGAGTAGGCGCGGACCTTCCTTGAGCAACCAATCCGCATC
>DASVRY010000141.1:0-5955 GCA_036388395.1 Chthoniobacteraceae bacterium | reverse complement strand
GAGCGCCTTCGCCCCCTTCTTGCCGCTGTTTTCGAACTCAAAGACTCAAAGACTCGAAGCTGCAGGAATGAGCGATGGAGAGACGGAGGGAATGAGCGATCACCGGTCGTCATTCCCCATCTTCGCGTCTTCGAGTTGGAGAAATCCCTTTTTCCTTGAGCGGCGGCGCATTCCTCGCAACACCGCTCCATGCCGAAAACGCCCCGCCACTGGTTGGTAAAAACAGAGCCCTCCGCCTACTCTTGGGAGCAGTTCGTTCTGGATGGCCGCACCGCGTGGACCGGCGTACGCAATTTCCAGGCGCGTCAGAATCTGCGCGACATGCGCAAAGGCGACGCCGTGCTCTTCTACCACAGCGTTGTCGGCAAGGAAGTCGTCGGCCTCGCCAAGGTCGCTGCTGAAGCTTACCCCGACAAAACGGCTGAGGAGGGAGAATGGGATTGCGTCGATCTCGTACCCGTCCGACCTCTGAAAACACCGGTCACGCTCCAGACGATCAAAGCCCATCCGCAGCTCCGAGAGATTGCGTTGGTGCGCCAATCACGGCTTTCGGTGGTCCCACTCACTGCCGGAGAGTTCGAAGAAATCGTCACGCTCTCGAAAGGCTCGCCACGGGATTAAGCAGCCACAGATCCAAACAGATGTTCACGGATGAATGGCAGCCCTCGGACCGCTCCTCCTCATCTGTGTTTCGTCTGTGTGAATCTGTGGCTAAACGGTCAGCGGTGGCAGCTCAGCGGAAGCCGAACTGCTCCCCAAGCGCCACGCACTCGCCAATCGACCTTATCCCGCCAGTGCAGGTCTCGTCGCTGAGGTTTGAAGCCGCGGCGCAGACGCCGTAGCGGAGCGCTTCATCCATGGAGTGGCCATCGTGCCAGCCGAGCAACACTCCCGCCGTGAACGCATCGCCGGCCCCCGCGGCGCCTTTGATGTAGCCCTCGGGCAGCCGGATGCTCCCGTGTTCGTGCCAGCCGCCCTCGCGACCGAGGGCGCATGCCCCTTCCGGAAAATGAACCACCACCCACTCGCGCACGCCCGCTTCCAGCAAAGCGCCCATCGCCTCCTTCAGGGCCGCACGATCCAGCGACTCGCCATTGCGCACTGTCCGACCGGTGACGCGGCCAGCCTCAAACTCGTTCATCACGCAGAGATCCACGTGCGGCAGCGCCGGCAGCACCACCTTCGCAAAACGGTCGCTGTCTTCGCTCACGCAATCGATCGAGCTTTTCAGCCCGGCGGCCTGCGCCTTCGCCAGCACTTCCGCGGCACGTGTGCCGTAGTTTTCCGACGGGCTATCGAGCCGATCGAGCAGAAGCAGGTAACCGAGATGGAAGATCTTGGCGGTCGTCGCGCTGAAGTCGAAATGCTCCACATCGAGCAGCGCATTCGCTCCACGGGCGTGGAAGAAAGTCCGCCGGCCAGTGGACTGCACGGTCATCACATCGGTGTAGCTCGTCGGTGCCGCCGAGGTCTGCTGGAGCTGCGCCGCATCGATCTTCAGCCGTTCGCAGTCCGCGAGAATGCTCCGCCCGTCCTCGTCCTCACCGACCAGACCGACGGCCGCGAGCGGAAACCCAGCCCCAAGCAGCGCCAGATCGACGAGAATATTGTAAGGCGACCCGCCGGTCCCGCGCGCGGTGCTGAAGATATTCGCGAGCGTGTCCTGCGCCGGATACGTGTCGACGATCTTGACGTGATCAATGATCCAGTTTCCGCCGGCGAGAATTCCGTTTCGAGAGGACATAAAGTGTGTGGCGGAGAGAGTCCACAAAGCACGCGACCGGACAAGCCGTTTGTCGCAGGGAAATCTTCGCAGCCGCTGGGCGTAGCTAAGGCTTTCACGCGAAGGCGAACACTTCGGGCAAACTCCGGTGACCATGGGGTTCGCCTGTCGACACCCGCGAAGGCGACGGTTAGCGTCCGCTCAAGCGGAACTGCGGACACTGCTCGCTGCGACCGACTTTCTTCGTCCTGGCACTCGTCGCACTCGTCGCACTCTGTCTGCCGCGGACTGTTACGGCACTTTCCATCATCTCGTTTTTTCAGGAACCCTCCCCGTGCGGGGTTGAGCTAAACTCGCCGTCGATAACCGCGCGGGAGATCACCCTTCTGCAAGAAGCAGGCATCAAGTGGGTCCGAGTGCCACTTCGCTGGTCGGAAACACAGAGCACTTCGGGCGAGGTCGACTTCTCGCAATACGTTGCGCTTCACAAGGTCCTTGAAGCTGCCGGAATCAAAATGGCGGTGCTGATCCATCCTACCCACCCTGCGTATGAGAACGGACATCCGCCATCTTCGGAGGCTTCGGTAAAGGCGTTTCATAGTTGGCTAGCTACAGGCCTACGGGGTTTCGAAGAAGGTCAATTTTCAATCCAACTTGCCTCAATCACGTCAGGCGGCGAACCGGTGCCAGCAGAGGATTACGCCCAGCTCGTGGCGACCATCAGGTCTGTCCTGGAGCGGGTAGAGATGACCGGTCTCCCGTTGCTTGGACCTGAATTCAGCATTGGCAGTGAGAAGAAGCTCGCCGCGTATCTGGCGAGCCCTCGCATGATGGACGAGAGGTACATCTTCCACCGCCTGGCGGCAGATGAGATGCCAGAGCGTGCGCCCGAGCGGCTAAAGGCAGTCCGCAATTACTTCGAACTCAACGGCAGAATAGGTCAAGCCGAGCAGGAGTTGAGATCTGTTGGCGGTTCTTCCGCCCTCGCACTGAAGCGTCAGGCCCAACCACTTCATTTGGTCGCGCGACGATGGCTCGCGGATCGACGGGAGACTGGTCCGCTCCTCATTGCCAGGCTCAACGCAGATCAGGATGAAGGGTCGCCTCCTTCTCTGCTGGAAGATGGAGAGCCGACACCGTTATATCGGGCGGCGAAGACTTTCGCTACGCAGCTCGAGGACTACTCCTACAGCAAGCGCCTGTTCACTGGAGACGACCGGCAGGTGATAGCTCTATATATGCATTACCGGCTTGGACGGAACGATCCGGCCAGTGAGCTTAAGGCTGACATGGTGCGTCTCGTCGCGTGGACCACTGGAGAAGAAAACTCGGAGGCGCGGATAGGAAGCAGCGCAGGGGAATTCAACGCAGTCGATTGCGAGGGCCGGCCGCTGCCTGACTTAAAGGCCGAAAACGGCACTCTGACGATCACTCTCAGCCCTGAGCCGCAGTATCTCACTCCGAAGGAGCTCAATCCCTTTCTCACAGTGGTCGCAGCGTCTTACCTGCCGGAGGAGATGGTGGTGCGAGAGACCGAGACGCCGCGTGTGGCGATTCATAACCGTCTAGCAGAGAAGATCGAGGTGGTATCTCCAACCTCTGCAACGATCGACGCTGGAGAAAGCGCGAGAGTCAGCCTGCCTTCCGACGGGCTCGCGTCGCTTAAGCCGCAGGAGCAAACTACGGAAATCAGGTTCGCGATCCGTGGCGAGGAATCTTCTTTTTTGTTGAAGACCAAGATCTCTCAGTGGGTGCGGCCGGGGTTCGTGTTCCTGCCGTTTACCGAGCAGTCTCTCGCACTCGCTCTGCAAAGCGAAAGCGGCCTGCCGGCAAGAGTTACTGTCTACCTCACGGTCGACGGTAGGGAACTCGAACCACTTGAGCGCGAGTTCGTGTTTGGAGCAGGCGAGAGGGAGAAGATCGCGGTGGCAAGGCTACCCCCGGATTTGAAGGTCACGCCATTCAAGCCGGTTTCGGTAGAGTTTCAGAGCTTCATGCGGCTCGACCTCCCTCCCCTTCCGCTTAGGAAAGTGGTGATCGTGCCGCTGTCTCCGCTGACGCCTGAGAATGCATTCGGCTTGCTGAGCAAGAGCCCCGCCGAAGGGGAGCAGATCGCTCTCCGCCCAGCACCTCTGCCACAAGAAGACTTCATTCCACGAGTGGCGCCAGTCCTCATCGAACACGCGGCGGTGAAGGTAGGAGCGGCCTTTTCCTTCCGCTTCCGCGCGGCGATCACGCAGCCCATCTCGGGCGAGCCCCATTCTTTCCGGATGTGGATCCGAGGAGATGGTGGCAAGCGCGAGGTGTCGATCATGCTGCGCGATGCGCGGGACCAGCTGTTCGAGACAGAACCCGCGGTTGTAGATTCAGGCGAATGGCACTGCCCGGAGTGGTGGCTGCGTGCGCCTTCCCTTCGGCCCGTGGGTTCTGATCCGGCTGCTCAGGTGTCATTTCCCGTGCGGCTCGAGGCAGTCCAATTCCGGCCGGCGAGCACACCGCCCTCGGAAGCCGCGGTCGAGCTAAGCAGTCCGACCTTCTATGAATACCCACATTGAAAACCCCCGCTTTTGCGATCAACTCACGCGACGATGATGCGCCAGCTCATCCATTACCTCGCAGCCCTCAACCGGTCGCGGCTCATCCTTTGGTGCTACCTCTCTTGGTACGTGACGATGGTTGCCCTCTACTTCGATCCCTCTCCGCGGCTTTGGCTCTCGAGCCTGGGGATTAGCGTCATCATCGGTTACGCCTTGCTCCTGAGCACCGGAAACTCGCAACCGTTCTGGGTCGCGTTCCGCCTCTTCCTCATGCCTTTTTGCGTCTCGAGCTACTCGTCGCTAATTAAAGGGCACGGCTTCGTGCTGCTCTTCTCCCCGAGCCTTATCGATAATGTGCTGTGCCTGGCCGCGTGCGCGGCTTTTCTTACCATCCACAAGCTTTCGGTGCTTGTCGACCGCCGCCAGGCAGCTTCCGTTACTGCGCCCGTCTAACACAGCCGCCATGCGCATCGATATCCTCTCTCTATTCCCCGGGATTCCCGCGGCGGCTCTCAGCGAGAGCATCATGAAGCGTGCGCAGGAGAAGGGACTCGTGGAGATCCATTCGCACAATCTGCGGACGTGGGCCACCGACAAGCACCACGTCACCGACGACGCGCCATACGGCGGCAGCCCCGGAATGGTGCTGAAGTGCGAGCCGATTTTCGCCGCAGTGGAGCAGTTGAAAGCGGAGAGGCGCGAGTCGAGCGGCGGTGCGACCGGGGCGGCACCGAAGGTCGTGCTCATGACGCCAGCCGGCCAGCCACTCACCCACGCGCTAGCCACAAGTTACGCTCGGGAATCGCACTTGATCATCCTCTGCGGGCACTACGAGGGGGTGGATCAGCGCGTCATCGATCACTTGGTCGATGCGGAGGTTTCGATTGGGGACTACGTGCTCACCAATGGTGCCATTGCCGCCGCCGTGGTCGTCGACGCTGTCGTGCGGCTCATTCCCGGCGTTCTGGGCGATGCGGATTCAGCAGCAGCGGATTCCTTTTCGCATGGGCTGCTCGAGCACCCGCACTACACGCGGCCCGTGGAGTTCCGGGGATGGCGCGTTCCCGATATTTTGCTCAGCGGAAATCACGCCGCCATCGCGGCGTGGCGTCACGAGCAGGCCTTGGCGAAAACGCGCCGGGTGCGTCCCGATCTGCTCGGTTCGGGCGGGACAGAGGCGTAGCCGCTCACAGAGCGGGAGCTCACTGGGCGCGAGCAGGTCAAACGGCTTGCGTCACCGCAGCACCTCTGAAAGCTTACCCGCCCTATGCCGAACCCCGCTGAGACGACGCCAACGCCCCCGGTTGCGACGGAATTCGATCCCCTCGAATTCTGGATCCGCCACAAAGGCAAGATCCTGCTCTACACGGCGCTGCTCCTCATCGCGCTGCTCATCTGGGGAATCTTCGAGCTGACGCAGAGCCGCGCTCGTGCTGCGGCTGAGCAGGCCTATGCGACGGCGACCACGGCAGAGGCTTTTCAGAAACTCATCGAGCAACATCCGAAATCGGTATCGGCTGGAAACGCGCATCTGCGGCTCGCCGCGCTGCAGCAGAGCGAAGGAAAGCACGCCGAAGCCATCGCGACTTTGCGCCAGTTCACCGAGCGTTTTCCGGAACATCCACTGCTCACCGGCGCGTGGGTCGGCATGGGAGTTAATCAAGAAGCTTTGGAGCAAAAGGACGAAGCCCTCGC
>DASVRY010000140.1:0-5648 GCA_036388395.1 Chthoniobacteraceae bacterium | reverse complement strand
GCCTTCTCGCCGCGAACTCGATTCGCCCAGTCGTGCTGTGCTTCCCCTGCTTGGAAAAAAAGCGCACTGGCTTTTTGAACAGGAAGGCGACCGGGCAGCACGGCCCGTTCACCGGCTGCTCGAACTACCATAATTGCGGGTGCAAAAACACGGATCAGAAGCAGTCGCGAACGTATGACCTCAGCCAGTTCCGTGAAAGGCTTTCACCCATCGAGACCTTTTGAGCTTCGGATGCGCCGGAGTGGGCGGCGCTTCCACACTGCGCAGCTTGCCGCCACAGTCTTCGTTTGTCGCGCGCGCGTAATTCGCCGAGAGCTCGTAGGCATCCCACTTCATCCGCTCATAAGCCCAATCGTCCCACTGCGCCAACAAGAGCACGACCACTCCCGCTACGATCGCAAGGAGCGGCCACCTCGCTGTCCGACGGGACACTAGAGCGAGAAGAGCATCGGACTGTCGTCAGGTCGAGGGCTTCGAAGGACGAACAATTTTCAGCTTCGCAGGCAATTCATCGTGCTCCAGATCCTCACTCGGCAACCCACGGCAAAGCATAGCGAGCCGATCAGCGGGCAGAGGTTCATCGCCAAGCCACTCTTCGGCGTCTGCATCTTCGAGAACCACGGGCATCCGATCGTGAAACCGGGAGAGAAACTCGTTCGGCTCGGTTGTCACCATTGTGAAGTTGTCTCCTTCCCAATCCAACGTCGCTCGCGAGTAGCATTGCGCCAAGTAGAGCCGGTAAGCCTGTCATTTCGAGCGTTGGTCACCGCTTGTGTCGTGAACTTTCCACTGACGCTTCTCACTGCGAGCGGAATACCCCAGCTCTTCTCCACCAGCTCTCTTACTGCGCGAGCCATTCAAATTCGCTGAGATTTAGGTCGTTAGGCGGCTAACCGCGATTACTTTTACCTACGACGTCACGACAGCGAGCAAAGGAGGATAGATATGTATAAATGCCCTAATCCTAGATGCGGTGCTTATCTCGCTTCGCCCATTACCCAATGTCGTGGAGGTGATGTTTCGAACATCATGGGATCGCAGGTGCCAGCACCTTAACTCCCTCGAAAGCTTAGCAAGCTGCCCGCGCTTTCAAGGGCTCCAGCCCCATGGCGTTTCGTTGAATGAGGGTGGTGCAGGACGAGAACACCCGCCGTGCTGCTGCCGCTGCATCCATCACTTACGAAGATGCAATGGACGCCTTCCTCGAGTAGCGTAAACGAAGCGAAAGTTACGTCCGCAGCGTTCGACAGACTCGTAACCGCCTCACCTATCTTCACGGCAGGCGACTAAACGAAATCACCGCTGTTGATCTCGCCAAAGCACTGGATGGAATGACTCTATCCGTTCGTAACTTCACCATCAGGGTCCTCGGAGGACTCTTCAACTACGGAGCTAAACGAGGATATTGCTCCAAGAACCCGACGCGGAATCTACGGCGGGGCTGTACATATCGATTTCCGTGCGCTCGCGATGGGCGAGGTCTGTCAGCCGCTGAGAAACACGACCTTGAACTTCTACCGTTTCTGGCCGTGTCGTTCTTCTGCGGCCTTCGTCGCTCGGAAGCACTGCGTCTCGCTTGGTCCTCAATCGATTTGCCGGAACGCTTCGTGAAGCTGCCGGCCTCGATCACGAAGACACGGCAGAACCGCCACATAGAACTTTCCGAAGATGCAATTGCTGGCTCTCACCGCATGCACAGGAGCACGGAAAAATCTGGCCATTGTCAGCAGAAGTTCTGCGCAACCGCCTCTTCGCACTGCGTGAGAAACACGCCGTGCGGACAATCAAGCACGGACCTCGCCACAGCTTCCCATCTTACTGGCTCGCTCACCACGGCGACATTGATCAGCGCTGCAGGTTCTTAGGCCACGACGATCCAAGGACCACTATTCGCCAATATGCCAAAGCAACCACGAAACGCGACGCTTTAGACTTCTTTGCTATTGTAACCAAGCACTGCCCACGTCAGGAATGTCGTTAACTTCCGCAGTTCAGATACAGCAGCCTAGCCAGCGCTGACAATCAGCTAAAGCTCCGGCTGCTCGGTAGCCAGACCGGCAATGCCTGTTCGTGGAGGGGCGGACAGCTGAAAATCGCGGGTTGCGGTCAGCTTTTACCGCAACTGAGTTCCGGGGCATCGCTGTACAGGCGGTGCGACCTCTAGCTCGCGCAGCCGCAGGCGTGGCAGATTGTTGTTCTTGTGCGATGTGCGGTTCCCGCCCGTCGCAGCTGCCGCCTCACTGGTGAGGCGCGTTGAAAAATTGTGGCGCATTGTGGCAATTGGCTCGTGCTGCCGCGGGCCTTTCGATAACGAGGGGATATCGAAACATCAATGGCTGCTACTGCTCCTAGCGACAAACCAGATGCGGCGCCGGCGCATGCGCTGCATGTGGAGCTGGCGACGCGCATCACCACGCAGCGGCTGCACTACCGTTCCGGCGATGAGGAGACGGCCGCCGGGAGTATCTACTCGCTCTTTGGCAAGACGCGCGAGCTGATGACAAGGCACCCGGAAGCGTGGGCCTTCCAGGGCGCCGCGTACGCGCTGCTCAATGACACGCTGCGTCCTTATACCGCCCGCTGGCACGGTTGGATGACGCAGGACGGCGACAAGCCCGACATGGACGGGAAGCCACGGCTCAAGCTGCGCAATGAATGGGTGCGCCGGAAGTTCCGCGAGGAGTTGCGCGAGCTGCAGCCTCGGCTGCTCGGATTTCAGCGAACCTTTAAAGCGCTAAGCCTCGGGGAGCCGACCGATCCTCGCTGGCTCCAAGTGGCGGAGCACAAGGAGCTGCTCGCGGAGTTCACCCGGGAATGCCAGGCCGCCTCGGTTAGCGCTTCGCTGGGTGCGACGATCGAGCTGAAGTTTCGTCCGCAGGTGAAGCTGCCCGCTGCGGGCGCAACCGGGCGCACTGAAACGGACGCAGCCCCGGCCTTGGAAAACCTGGAGCGGCTAGCCATCGTAAAAAGACGGGAGCAGATGCGGCTCTCGGCACCGCCGCCGAATGAACTCTCGCCGCCAGCGCCATCCGGCCCCGTGCCGGTTGAGCCGACCGCCGACTTCGCGCGCGTCCTGAATGCGACGGCGTTGGCCCTGTCAGGGGGGGGGATTCGGTCGGCGACTTTCTGTCTCGGCGTCGTTCAGACCCTCCATCGGCGCGGGCTTCTCACGCAGCTCGACTATCTCTCCACCGTTTCCGGCGGGGGCTATCTCGGCAGCTTCATCAGTTGCTATCTCGGCACGGAGCCGGCGAAAATCGAGGCCGCGGAGCAGCGGGTCGAGCGTGACCGTGGCACGGCACCAACTCCACCGCACGCCTCCTCCCCGGCCGACATGGGCTCGACGGCCGCTGAGGAACAGCGGCAGCGGGGCCAAGAAGCCCGCGAGAACCTCGACGCTGCGTTCAGTACGCCACCCGATGGCGCAGTCTCCGAGTCCCGCGCCGTGCGGCACCTGCGCAACAACAGCCGTTATCTACTCAGCGGCGGCGGCTGGGGTTTGCTGCGCATTGCCGGGGTGTTCGTGACCGGTTTCATCACCAGCCTGCTGATGCTGCTCACCGTCCCGCTCATGGCCGCATGGCTTGTGAGCGCGGTGAAACAAAGAGGGATCGCACACTTTTTCGAGGGACATCTTTGGGTCCTGGAGCCGTGGCGCAGTTGGCCTTTCGCCGGATTCGCGGCCGTGGCCCTGCTCGCGGGTGCTGGACTCGCGTGGCGCCAAGTAAACAGGGGCCGCCTCGCCAAGATCGGAATGGGTATCGGCGCAGTCGCCGGTTTCCTGTGGACGGTGGGGGCGATCCGCTGGCTGGGCCTGTGGCTGGTCTATCCACCTGGCCTGGCTCTTTCCGATAACTGGCGCCATCCCGCAGGGATTTCTTTCGCTGGCCTGCTCGTGCTGCTGGCCATCCTCTGGCTCCTGATCCCGCTTTTTCAGAGAATCGCCCATGGCACGAAATGGGATTCGCACGCCGCACGCGCGCGGAGCCTCGTCGAGACTTTGGCGCTCCTCACGGCGCTGGCCGCTGCGCTCAATGCGGCACTGTGCGCAGCTTTTCCCGTGGTGCGCGGTTACGAAGCACTCGTTGATGATCTCGGCGGCCATGTGAAATGGCTCCAAACTTGGAAGCCGCCTGAGCTGCTCGTAACGGCGCTGCTGAGCGGCGTCCCGGCAATCTTCGGCGCGCTTATGAAGCGCAAAGACGGCAGCGTGCGGCCGTGGGCGCAGTGGCTTTTTCTCCTCACCGCGCCCGCCTTCTTCCTTATCGCCTTCCTCGTCTTTGCCAGCAATCTCGGCGTCGGCGGTAAAACTGGGCCGCAAATGTGGGATCTGGCATGGGCCGGTGTAATCACAGCAGCGCTGCTGCTCTGGGCCTTCGCTTTCCTCAACATCAACACGTTTGCGCCGCACCGTTACTACCGCGATCGGCTGTGCGAATGCTACCTGGCCATGCGCGGGCGGCAGCAGCGCTCGTGGATGAGGCGCACGCTCGACTGGCTCCTCCATGGAGTCCCCGATCGCGGTGCGACAGAGCCCTCCGACGGCGTCGGCACCCTCCAGCGCCTGCCGCTCAGCGCCCTCGGGGCGAGCATGGCCGCGCCCTATCACCTCATCAATGCCACACTGAACGCCGCCGCGAGCAAGAGCCCCGGCCTGCGTGGGCGCGACGGTGATTTCTTCATCTTCAGTCGCCACTTTTGCGGCTCGCCGCTCACGGGCTACATGAACACGGAGGATTTGGAAAAGGTTGACCCGCACGTCGATCTCGGCACCGCCATGGCCATCTCAGGCGCTGCGGCTTCGACGAATATGGGCTGGCAAACGATGCGCCGGCTGCGTTTCCTCATGACCCTCTTTAATGTGCGGCTCGGCTACTGGATGCGCAGGCCGGGCAGCACCGGCTTGTGGCGGCCCTTCGAAGGACCGGGGCCTTTATATTTCCTCCGCGAGATGCTCGGAGCCGTGCACGAGAAGACCCGCTACGTAAATCTCTCCGACGGCGGGCACATCGAAAACCTCGCCGTCTATGAGTTGCTGCGCCGCCAGTGTAAATTCATCGTCTGTGTCGATGCCGGCATGGAGCCCGGTATGGAATGCGCCGATCTCATGCGGCTCCAGCGCTACGCCGCGATCGATCTCGGCGTGCGGATGCACTTCGATCCCACCGATCTCACGCTACTTCCCACCAGCTACAGCCGCGCCTATGCCGTGCTGGTGAAGATCGACTACGCGCCGCCTCCCGAGCCCAGCGCTGAAGTCACGTCCCAGCAACTGGGCTGGATGCTCTACCTGAAGCTAGCCATCACCGGTACCGAGCCGCGTTATGTGCTGGATTATCGCCGGCAAAACCCCGCCTTCCCGCACCAGACGACCGCCGATCAATTCTACGACGAAGCCCAGTTCGAAGCCTACCGCGCGCTCGGCGAATCCGCCGCGGAGAGTCTCTTCCGCGAAGAGATCGTCGGCGCCTCCACGCCAGAGGGGATCGAAGCTTGGTTCCAGTCTCTCGCCGACAGCCTCCTACCCGACAACGACGAGGTGTTCAATGCGCCCTAACCCTGCATCATGGAAGATCCGGATCACCAAACGGTGGGCCGGCATTCCAAGGAGATGATTTCTATAGCCGCGCGGGCGAAGCAAGAGAGTG
>DASVRY010000139.1:0-4110 GCA_036388395.1 Chthoniobacteraceae bacterium | reverse complement strand
TCCGCCTGCGCAAACGCCTCGAAGATCAACGCCTGCTTGGCTGCTGGGATACCCGCTCCTGTATCGGTGACGCTGAAGTGCAGAAGCGTTCCGGAGGACGGTGTTCCCGAACTGTCCGACGTTTCCTCGCTCACGCGCAGCATCACGCTGCCGCGCGCAGTGAACTTGATCGCGTTGTCAGTGAGGTTGATCAGGATCTGCCGCAGCCGCATTGGATCGCCCACGAAGCGCTCCCCCAGCGCGGGCGAAATCTCGGCAGCCAACCCGATGCCTTTCTGCGCGGCGCGCAAGCCGAGCGGCTTGAGCAGCAGCTCGATCGTCTCGCGCAGGCTGAAGTCGATCGCCTCCAACTCCAGCTTGCCCGCCTCGATCTTGGAGAAGTCGAGGATCTGATTAATCAGGCCGAGGAGTGCATGCGCGGAGGTCTGCGCCATGCCGAGATACTCGCGCTGCTCGGGTTCGAGTTTCGTATCGAGGACGAGTTCGGTCATGCCGATGATGCCATTCATCGGCGTGCGAATCTCGTGACTCATGTTCGCGAGGAAATCGCTCTTCGCCCGGTTCGCCGCTTCCGCAGCCTCTTTCGCCGCGCTGAGTTCAGCGCTCCGCTCGCGCAACGCCAGGTTCGCCTCCAGGACTTCCCGTTCCGCGAGCTTCAGATCGTGAATATCCGTGCAGGTCCCAAACCATTTCACGATCCCGCCGGTCGCGTCCCGAAGTGGCAGAGCGCGCCCGAGCATCCAGCGGTAGGCGCCGTCCGCGCGGCGCAGCCGGTATTCGATTTCGTACGGCTCCCCAGTGACGTTTGCATATTTCCAACGCTCCGCTGCGACGGACTGATCTTCGGGGTGAAAGGGCGGCAGCCAGCCCAGGCCGACACTTTCTTCGAGGGTCAGGCCGGTGTAATCGATCCAGCCCTGGTTGAAATGCGTGTGCCAGCCGTCGGGGCGGGTGACCCAGATAATTTGCGGCATCGCCTCCGCCAGGATGCGAAACTCCTCCGCGCTCTGCCGTAAGTCCGCTTCGGCCCGCTTGCGCGCCGTGATGTCGGTATGTACGCCGATCCATTCCACGATGTTCCCGTCTTCGCCTAGGATCGGCACGGCCCGCACCATCATGTGGCGGTATTCGCCATCCCGCCTGCGCAGTCGGTGCTCGACCTCGTAGATGCTACGGCGGGCAACCGCTTCTTTCCAGACCTGCGTCGTTTCCGCCTGGTCCTCGGGGTGGACGGCCTGCAGCCAGCCCCAGCCGCGCAGCTCCTCAAAGCTTTGTCCGGTGAAGGCACTCCATCCGGGTTGTTCCACCTCGAATTTCGCCGAGGCTGGTGTGTCCCAGACAATCGCGGCGGTGGCGTTGACGAGCGACCGATAGCGTTGCTCGTTAAACCGAAGGTTCGCTTCCGCCCGCTTGCGCGTAGTGATGTCCTGGATCTGGGAGATGAAGTAGAGCGGCTCTCCGTGGGCATCACGGACGAGTGAAACGTCGAGGGAAACCGTGATAAGATGGCCGCGCTGGTGGATATAGCGTTTCTCGATTTGGTAAGTCCGAATCTGGCCAGTGAGCATCTGGCGCACACACTCCATGTCAGCATCCAGATCTTCAGGATGGGTGATTTCCTGAAAAGTCCGGTTCAACATTTCTCCCTCGGTGTACCCGACTAAACCGCAGAGCACCTTGTTCACCTTCATGAACCGCCCGTCCGGCGAAACCAGCGCCACGCCAATCGGTGCGTGCTCGAAGGCACCGGAAAAGCGTTCCTCACTTTCCCGCATCGCCTCCTCAATTTGCTTCCGTTCCGTGATGTCCGTGACGATCCCGGTATTGCGGACCAGCTTCCCGGCGGCATTGCGGACCTGGAATCCCCGGCTCCGAATCCAGCGAATCTCCCCGGTGGGGCGGACAATGCGATACTCCACATCCACACTCGGGGCATCCTGCGTAAGCGTGGCGAAGGCGGCCATGACCCGCGCACGATCATCCGGAAAGATGAACTCGGTCCACTCGTGCGGATTCGCGTAAAGGCTCGCCGCCGAACGACCCCAGATGCGCTCAAAAGCAAGGCTGAGGTAATGCACCTCGCGCATATCTGCCGAGCGCATCCAAAACGCGTCGGTGAGATGGTCCGCCAACTGGTGAAACTTCTCGTTGCTTTCGCGCAGCGCAGTCTCGGCCAGTTTTCGTGCGGTGCTGTCTTCGTGAGCTGCGAACTTGCGCTGCTCGCGCAATTCGAGCTGCGCCATCACTTGCCGGGCCAGCGCCTGCAACGACTTGGATTCGGCAGCGCTGAGGCTCCGCGGCACCCGATCCATCACGCACAAGGCTCCAAGTGCATGGCCGTCGGCGGAGAGCAGTGGAGCGCCAGCGTAGAAGCGGATCCTGGGCTCTCCCGTGATACGGTTGGAAGCAAAGCGCTGGTCCGCGAGCGTGTCTTCGACCACGAAGATCTCCCGTTGCAAGATGGTGTGGGCAGAAAAGGCGACGTCGCGTGACGTCTCGCAGTCGCTCAGACCGATCTTGGATTTAAACCATTGCCGGCGCTCAGCGACAAATGAGACTGCGGCCATCGGCGTTCCGCAGATTTGCGCTGCGAGCTGGGTGATGTCGTCGAAATCCTGTTCCGGTTCCGTATCGAGGATGGCGTAGCGCCGGAGCGCGTCGAGCCGCGCCTCCTCATCCGGTGGAAATGGAGCCATCATGCTAGGTGGCTGAATTTCCCGTGCCGGCGTGCATTGCTCCGAGATAGTTCGCCCTGCCAAAGAGCGCGGCGAGCAGAAACCTCGAGACGGAATTTAAGCGCTGCGCCGTCTCAATCCCGCGGCAGAGATAGAATCCAACACGCGATCCGGTGATCTCCTCCCGATCGCATGTGAGTGTCTTCATTCCTACAAATGATGGTAGCGCCCACTATGCCTGGATGGGCGGGGGGAGTGTGTATTTTCGGCCGGCGGGAAAACCCAGAGACCAAGCTGAAGCGTCGCAGGGCGGGCGGCACCCCCGGCGTCTTGCCGAATTCGTAACTCTCACGGCTGATCCGCCACCGCACCCCCCGGGGCAAGCGCTCTCGCCCATTCCTCCTTCCGGCGCCGCTGGGGTGGCCAAATCATCCCCACTTGCTTGTTTTCTGCTCGTCGCCGACAGGAACGGGTGTTCTCCGCAAGGCCACCTGACGCATCTACAAAGCCGACTCTAATCGCCCGGTTACCCGCGTTGGACGGCCTCCGTGGCATAGCGGTCCTGTTCGTCTTGCTCGATCACGCAAGCGACTCCGAGATGCAGCTTTTCCCGGGCGCAAACCTCAACCGCCTGGGAAAATATGGGGTCTATCTCTTCTTCGTGCTGAGCGCGTTCCTGCTCACCTTTCAGTTTTACGCCAAGCCGCGGGAGGAACTCGTCGCCGGGAGAACGTGGCGGGATTATGCGTTCCGCCGTTTCCTCCGGATTTTCCCGCTCTATACCGTCGTTCTCCTGGCGATGATCGCCATGGAGAAGCTCTCCTTCACCGATCTCTGGACCCACCTCCTCCTGCAGGATGGGAAGCGGGTCTTCTGGACGATCGCCGTCGAGGTGAAATTCTACATGCTCCTGCCGCTCCTCGTGCTGGCGCTCTTCTGGGCGGGCCGAAAGCGGTGCTGGCTCGGTGTGGCCGCCAGCGTTGGTGCAGCCGCGATCGCCACAGGGTTTCTTCTCCTGGAGCGAGGTTGGTCGCTCCACGAGAATGTCCTCCTCGCGCCGAATTTCGCACCTTTCCTGATGGGTGCGCTCGCGGCAATCATCTACGGGCGGCTCCAGCAAAGCGGCCCAAGCCGTCGCTGGTCACTGTTCCTGGAAGTCGCTGCGATCGCGGCGCTGGTTGGTGCCCTCTTGCGAGTTCCATCGCTCTACAATCTTCTCTTTCCAGGTCGTGACATCGGAAAGCTCGCCTATGATGCGCCGATCTGCGGGGCGCTCTGGTCTGTAGTGATACTCGGCACTCTGCACGGGTGCGGCTGGCTCGCCAAGATGATGACTTGGGCGCCGCTCCGCTATCTAGGGCTAATCAGTTTCAGTGCCTATCTGTGGCACTGGAAATTCCTTTCCGACGTGGATGATCTTCCCGTGCCGCCGGTT